>DATDIC010000479.1:0-7849 GCA_036521275.1 Acetobacteraceae bacterium | reverse complement strand
ATTGCTCCGAGATGGCGTATCACCCGGCGTGGGTGGCGGGCCTCGCACGCGGCACGCTGCGCGTTGTGCTGCCGTCCCGCAACGTCGATCCGCCGACCGGGCATGCGTTGCTCAACCGCTATCTCGATGAGTTCGCACCGTGCGATGAAGTTGGGCTCGACAACATGGAGAACGAGCACCACAGCACTGCGACCTGCATGACTGTATCGGCGCCCATGGCGCTGGCGATCATTGCATGTGAAACCAAGCGCGCGCGGCTGTTGTCGCTTGGCTCGCCGATCGCCAACCGGCCTGATCCGGTGCGCGTGGCGGAGGAGATGGCGTGGCTCGACGTGCTGTCGGGCGGGCGGCTGGAGATGGGCCTGGTGAAGGGCGCGCCGTACGAGATCCAGCCAGCGAACAGCAATCCCGCCACGCTGATGCGGCGTTACTGGGAGGCGCACGATCTGATCCTGAAGGCCATGTCGACGCATGACGGTCCGTTCAACTGGGAGGGTGAGTTCTTCCAGTACCGCAGCGTCAACATCTGGCCGAAGCCGGTGCAGAAGCCGACGCCGCCGGTTTGGATGACCGGAATGAGCGTGGATACAGGCAAGCTTGCCGCTGAACGCGGACACGTGGTGGGAACGCTGCTGTCGGGCGGCACCGCGAAGCCGATGTACGATGCCTATCGCCAGCGGGCGCGCGAGTTGGGCTGGGAGGCGGGGCCGGACCGCATGGCCTATGCCGCGGTGGTCGGCGTCGGTGCGACGCGCGACGAAGGGCTGCGGCGAGCCGACCAGATCGCCGATTATGTGCGCACCGCGCCGGTGGTGGCGGAACCGTTCACCAACCCGCCGGGCTACAACTCGATCGGCGCCAACGTCGCGATCATGAAGGCGGGACCGCGCGCGCATCGCATCGTCAAGGACCGGCAGGGCAATCCGATCGATCACCGACGCGCGACGGTGCAGCAGTTCATGGACACCGACACGGTGTTCGCCGGAACGCCGGACGACGTGTTCGGTCAGATCAGGGATTTTTCCAATCGGATGGGCGGTGTAGGACACCTGCTGTTCTTCGGTCAGGGTGGGTTCCTGAGCCATGTGGACGCGGCGGAGAACATCCGGCTGTTCGGGCGTGAGGTGGCGCCGCGGCTGAAGGAGCTGACGGTTGCGGTGGCGCGGCAGGGGGTCGCGGCGGCGGAGTAGGGACAGGACCCACTCCCCCTACCCCCTCCCGCGAGTGCAGGGGGCGTTCGTTTTCGTCTCCCTCCTCACACTTCCAATCGATACGCCGCTCCGTCGCGTACGATCCGTCCGGCGGTCGCACCTGCGAAGTGGGTGCCGATCACCAGCACCGGCGTGCTGGCCAGGCGCTCGAACATGAATTCGCGCGTGCGCTGTCCTTGCTCGGGATCGGAGTCCGCCGTGGATGCCCATTCGGGGTGCGCGATCTGACAGGGGTGGTGCATGAAGTCGCCGGTGATCAGCGCCTCTTCGCCGCGTGAGCGGATGCGCACGCTGACGTGGCCCGGTGTATGGCCAATCGTAGGCACAAGGTCGATCTCGTCGCAGATGCGCGCGTCGGTCTCCACCAGATCGACCAGCCCCGCGTCGAACACCGGGGCCACCGAATCGCCGAACACCGCGACCATGTCCTCGCGGCCCTGCGGCTTCGACCAGTGCTCGTATTCGATCCGCCCCATCAGATAGCGCGCCCGCGGAAATGTCGGCACCCATCTGCGGTCGACCATCATGGTGTTCCAGCCGACATGGTCCACGTGGAGGTGGGTGCACAGCACGGTATCGATCGACTCGCGCGGATATCCCGCCGCCGCGAGGTCATCCAGAAACGGCCCGTGCAGATCGTTCCACGACGGGATCCGCCGGTTCCGCTTGTCGTTGCCAAGGCACGTATCCACAATGATCCGCCGCGTCGGCGTCTGCACCACGAAGCTGTGGATGCTCATGCGCAGCCTGCCATCCTCGTCGGCGAAATGCGGGCGCAGCCAGGCGATCGGCTGGATTTCCTCGCGCGTCGCCTGCGGCAGGATGAAGCGGCTGCCACCGGTCACCTCCAGCTCGACAATTTTGGTCACCGTCACGTCGCCGATCCGCCATTGCATCGCTGCCTCCCGCCTTGTGCCGACCCACCCGCCGTATCACGATCCGCGCCGACGCGGGAGGAGACGGAAGTGGCCCAGCACATCGATTACTACGCCTCGCTGAACTCGCCCTGGACGCATCTCGGTGCGGCGCGCATCGAGGCACTGGCGGCGAAGCACGGCGCCTCGCTGCGCATTTGGCCGGTGGATTTCGGCACCGTCTTCGCCGGCTCCGGCGGTCTGCCGCTGCCGAAACGCGCGCCGCAGCGCCAAGCCTATCGATTGATGGAACTGCGGCGTTGGCGCGATTTCCTTGGCGTGCCCATCAACATCGAGCCAAGATTCTTCCCGGCCAGCGAGGCGCTCACCGGACCCTGCGTCATCGCGCTGCGCGAGACCCAGGGCGACGCCGCCGCCATCAAGCTGGCGCATCGCGTGCTGCGCGCTGTGTGGCAGGACGAGCTGAACCCCGGCGACCCAGCCACGCTCGCGCGCCTGATCACCGAGATCGGCCTCGACGCCGATGCGATGATGCAACTCGGGGCCGAGCCGCGCTGGACCGAGCGTCGTACCGCCGACACGCGGGCGGCGCTGGATGGCGGCGTCTTCGGCGCCCCCAGCTACGTCATCGGCGATGAGATCTTCTGGGGACAGGACCGACTGGATTTTGTCGGCCGGAAACTGGCAGCCGGAGCCTGACTCCGGCGATGTGGATAAGTCTGCCGGTATCTGTCCAAAGCCCGCTCGGTTCCTGTATGACATTTACGTGACGACGGCTTGCCTACACGGCCGCATATGCGGCGTGGATGTTGCAAAATCAGTTATATTTGCGCGGCAGGGTCATGTGGACAACTGCTGCGGAAACCCCGATCGCGGCGTATCCGGTCGGGGGACAGAAAGTGGCTGTTCGGCGGGCAAATAGACGCCGGGGCACATCTCAGTCGCAGCCGTCAGCACGACTTTGGCTATTGCGGCAGTCCCTCAATGATGAAGACGTTTGACTTGGCCGCCTTCTGCCGCTCGGGGATCAGATCCGCATACGGCGACGTGCTGTACCACTTTTCAGCATCCGCCAGGCTGTCGAATGCCAGCATGACGTAAACGCCCTGTGGCGCGGCGCCCTCTTTGACCTCGGGCTTGCCCCGGACGATGTAACGACCGTGATAAGGCGCCAGTGTTGCCGGCACTTTCGCCACATAGGCGGCGAACGCGGTGGGATCGGAGACCTGCACTTCGGCAATCACATAGGCTGGCTTCTTTTCGGCTTGCGCTCGCAGTCCCTGGACGGTGCCGACCCCCAGCGCGACGCCCGCAACCAAAATGACGCCGACCCTCATCGTCTGTTTCATACCCGCCTCCTACCGGTTCGACACGGAGCGGAGTGTGAGCCGATCGCGACCATGTGCGCCAGATCGGCGTCCGCTGCATCCTCGCTGGAGATATATCGGCGTCAATATATTGTCGTTTGCGTATTTCCATGAGAGCGTAAGATCGCTCGTAGCCCGCTATTGATGGGCAAATTGGAAGGGTCGTCCTTTGGCATTCGATACCACTTCTTATCCATACGATACGGTGGTCTTCATTACCGATACCATTGGGAGTGAAGGCTTCCAGGGTTCAGGCGTTCTTATCTCACCGGACGAAGCGCTGACGGCCTCGCACGTGGTCTATAGCTCGACGCTTGGCGCAGCATCGGCATCCAGCATCAGCGTTGCGCCAGGCTACAACGCCGGCAGCAAGCCGTTTGGTACAGCCACCGGCACAATCGTCCATTACATGCCGATCCAAGACCCGTCCGGGTTTATCACCAATCAGCAGTCGCAAATCGACTACGCGGTGATCCATTTGTCCCAGCCCTTCACCGGCCTCGGAACAATGGGCATTGCGCCAAACTTTCCTGGCGGTTCGGTGAACGTGACCGGTTATCCGGCTTCGCTCAAAGGGCAGATGGAGAGCAGCCAGCAGAGTGTTTCACTGGTGCCAAATTTCTCGGTGTTCCAGGGCACTTCACTGGGCCCAGGATCGAGTGGCAGCCCCGTGTGGGTCACCGGCGGCAGCGGCGAACCTTTCGTGGTCGGCATAGTCTCCAGCGGTGAGGGAGCAGGCGGAGCCGGCAGCCCTGGCTTTTTTACGCAAATCACCACGACCGTGTTCGATCAGATTGAGGCCTGGGTTGCACAGGATGACAGTCCTGCCACTCCTATTATCGCGGTGCTTGACACGACAACCGCTCAGTCCGTGCCAGTGATCGCCCAGGCGTACAGCGGCCCCGTGGCCGGGTTGCAAGAGCAATACGTCAAGTCACTTCCGACAGCCTGAACATCAGCGTCAGCACGCCCAACTGGTTCTTCCACAGCGGCAGCGGCACGGATGCGATCGCGGTCAGCAGCGGCACAAACGTGTTGGATGGCGGCACTGGCTCCAACTTCCTCAGTGGTGGCAGCGGGACGGACACGTTCTTCGTGGATGACCGCTCCGCTTCGGCTGACATCTGGAGCACGGTCAGTGGCTTCCATGACGGTGACGCGGCGACGATCTGGGGAGTCGCACCGCGGGATTTCGGCCTCGCCTGGATGGACGGCCAGGGAACGCCTGGCTTCACCGGCCTGACACTGCACGCCACGGCGCCTGGCCAACCTACGGCGTCGCTGACCCTCACTGGATATACCAGTGCTGATCTTGGCGATGGGCGCCTGTCCGTCAGCTTCGGTACCGATCCAGCCAGCGGCAGCGCGTACATGTACGTCCACGCCAACAGTTGAGCCAGGGCAGGGGCTGCCTTGACAGCGGCACGGCAGGCGCTGGAGATTCCGTGTCCCGCGAAATGACGTGGTTCCAACGCTCGCACCGAAGCGCACCAGCGCTGTGCGCCATCTCGTAGGAGTTACGATGCTCAGCGCCCGGCCTGATGCTAGCCAAAGCAGAAGCGAGGGCGGATTCACCATCAACGCCACGGCGGTGCTCGAGAGCACGACCGACAGTGTGATCGTGCTCGACCGCGACGGACGCTTCGTCTACCTGAACGAGCGCGCGAAGGCGATGCTGGCTCCCGGCCGCGACCTGTTGGGCAAGAACATCTGGCAGGAACTGCCACAGCCGGCCGACGGTGCGTTCGCAGCTTCGTGCCGGAAGGCGATGGTGCAGCGTTTCCCTGTGCGCTGCGAGGAGTTCTACGCGCCCCTCGGCATGTGGTTCGAGAACAGCATTTACCCGTGTGGCGACGGGATCGCCGTCTATTTCCGCGATATCAGCGAGCAAAAGCGCCAGGAACAGGCTCTGCGTGACAGCGAGGAGCAGTCGCGGCAGCAACTGGCCGAGTTGGAAGCAATCTATGCCGCGGCGCCGATCGGTCTGGCGATCCTCAGCCCCGGTCTCTACTTCCTTCGCGTCAATGAGCGGATGGCGCAAATCCACGGCGTTCCGGTCGCCGCGCATATAGGCAAGCGGATCCGTGATCTGGCGCCGGCTGTGGCTGACGTCCTGGAAGCCGTCGGCCGGCAGGTGGTGGCGACCGGCGAGCCAATGCACGACGTGGAGGTCACGGGTGAAACGCCGGCACGGCCCGGGGTGCGCCGTTATTGGATCGCGCAGTGGCTGCCGCAGAAGGATGCGGCCGGGAAGGTCGTCAGCATCAGTGTCGTCGTCGAGGATGTGACCGAACGTAAACGCATCCAGGAGGCGTTGCGCGAGCGGGCGGAGGAGTTGCAGGCAGTGCTCGACGCGGTGCCGGCGGCGGTGTTTGTGGCTTTGGACCCCGAGTGCCGGATGATGACCGGCAACCGCACCTGCAACGAACTGCTGCGGCTTCCGCACGGTGCCAATCCATCCAAATCGGCTGGCGAAGAGGCGCCGCGGAACTTCCGCGCGCTGAAGGACGGGGGGGAAATCGCGCCGGAGGATCTGCCGGTGCAGAAGGCGGCGGCAACCGGCAAGGACGTCCGCGGGTTCGAACTGGAACTCGCCTTCGACGATGGCGACGCGATGCACATCTATGGTCACGCGGCGCCGCTATTCGACGCGTCGGGCAAGCCGCGCGGCGCGGTCGGCGCTTTTGTGGATGTCAGCGAAATTGTCGCGGCGCGTGACGCGAGCAAGCGCCGATATGAGGAACTGGAGAGGCTGGTCGCCGAGCGGACCGTGGATCGTGACCGGTTGTGGCAGATCTCCGCCGACCTCACGCTCGTGCTGCGGCTCGACCGGATCATAAAGGAGGTCAATCCGGCGTGGACCAGCATGCTTGGCTGGGCGGGACAGGAACTGGTGGGGAGCCACATCGCCGATTTCATCCACCCGGATGACCGCGACAGGTGCGCGCAGAATGCCAGACTGCTCGCCGAAGGTGTCGCGCTCCCGCGCATCCATAACCGGTTCCTGCACAAGGACGGCAGTTACCGCTCGATCACCTGGACGACGGTGGTGGCCGACGACCTGATCCATGGTGTCGGACGCGACGTGACGGCGGAAAACGAAAGGACCGCGTCGCTTGAGCTATCGATGGCCCGCATGCGCTCAGTCTTCGAGACGACCTTCCTGTACCAGGGGCTGATGACCCCGGACGGCATCCTGCTCGACGCAAATCCGACGTCGCTGGCGGGGATCGAGGCACAGTTGGAGGACGTGGTCGGCAAGCCGTTCTGGGAAACGCCTTGGTTCGCCGGCACCCCTGGCATGCCGGAACAGGTTGCCGCGGCCATCCCGCTGGTTGCCGCGGGGCAGACAGTGCGACTGGAATTCGTGGTGAACCTGCCGACCGGTCGGCGAGCGTTCGATTTCGCCATGCGCCCGGTGCGCAACGCGGCCGGCGAGGTCATCGCGATCGTTCCCGAGGCAGTCGATCTCACTGAACGCCGGGACGCCGAGGAACAGCTGCGTCAGGTGCAGAAGATGGAGGCGGTCGGCCAGCTCACCGGCGGTCTCGCGCACGACTTCAACAATATGCTCACCGGCATCAGTGGCAGCCTGGAACTGCTGGAGCGCCGCCTGGCGCGGGGCGAGATCGGGCAGCTCGGCCGCCATGTCGCAGCGGCTCAGGCCGCCACGAGGCGGGCAGCGGTTCTGACGCATCGGCTGCTGGCGTTCTCCCGGCGGCAGGTGCTTGCCGCGATGCCTACGGACGTCAGCCGGCTGGTCGCTGGCATGGTGGAGCTGATCCGCCGCACGGTGGGCCCGTCGATCGAAGTCGAGGTGATCGCGGAGCCTGGATTGGAGAGCATTCTGGTCGATCAGAACCAACTCGAGAACGCTCTGCTGAACCTGTGCATCAACGCGCGTGATGCCATGCCGGATGGCGGCAGGCTGACGATCGAGACCCGTGCGGCGAGGCTGGACGGAGACGAGGCGAACGATCTGCCGCCCGGCCGGTATATCGCACTTCATGTCGGCGACTCCGGGAGCGGTATGCCACCCGAGGTGGCGGCGCGCGCCTTCGATCCGTTCTTCACCACCAAGCCGCTGGGCGAGGGTACCGGCCTGGGCCTGTCGATGGTGCATGGCTTCGTGCGGCAGTCCGGTGGTCAGGTGCGCATCCAGTCACAGCCGGCATGTGGCACCACGGTGCAACTATATTTCCCGCCCCACGCTGGGGCGGACATCGTGCTGCCGGAGAAGCCGGCGACGGCCGAGCCGATCACGGGCCAGGGCGAGACCGTGCTGATCGTCGATGACGAGGCGCCGCTGCGTAAGCTGATCACCGAGGTGCTTGAGGATGTGGGCTACACAGCGATCGCTGCGCAAGACGGCGCGGCGGCGCTGGAGGTGTTGTGG
>DATDIC010000478.1:0-4609 GCA_036521275.1 Acetobacteraceae bacterium | reverse complement strand
GCGGTGCGCGGCGCGCCGGATTTCTCCCGCCAGATCTCCTGGCGCGGCTGATGGAAGATCGCCTCCGCCTCGTTACGCAGCGCCGCAATTTCCTCCCCCGAGAACAGGTCCGGCAGAAACAGCCAGCCCTCCGTCGTGAATTGCCGGAGCTGGCTTTCGCTCAACGTCATTTCGATCCCTCCGCTCCCTGGACATCGTTGTTTCCCAACCGAATCCCCGCCTGCTGCCACGGCCGGGGTTCCATCCCGCCCAGCACCGCATCCGCGTCACCCCGCCAGGTAGCCGCCATCAACGTGCAACTCGCTGCCGGTCATGTAGGACGACTCATCGGATGCTAGGAACAGCGCCACATTGGCCACGTCATCCACCTCCCCAAACCGGCCCAGCGGCACGCGGCGCAGCCATCGCTGCCGCAGCACCGGATCGGCCGTCGCGCCCGACGTGCGCATCGGCGGCATCAGTCCCGGATGGATGGAATTCACCCGGATCCCATCCGGGCCGAACTGCACCGCAGCGGATTTCGTCATGATCCGCACCGCGCCCTTCGACGCGTTGTAGCCGAGATGAATGTTCGTCTGCCCCAGATTGCCCGAAATCGAGGAAATATTGACGATCGATCCACCCCCCGCCTTGCGCATCGCCGGTACCTCGAACTTCATGCCGAGAAACACCCCGGTCGCATTGACCGACATCAGCCGGTGCCACGCCTCGGTTTCCATCGTATCGTTCACCGCGCTGCCGCTGATCCCCGCATTGTTGACGGCGACATCCAGCCGTCCGTACCGCGCCACCGCCGCATCCACGACCGCCTGCCAGTTCGCCTCGTCGGCCACGTCCAGATGCATGAACAGCGCGTCGCCGCCGGCGGCCCGGATCGTCTCCGTCGCCTGCTGGCCTTCATCGTCCAGCAGATCGCCCAGCACGACCTTCGCACCCTCGCTGGCAAATCGCCGCGCCGTGGCCGCCCCCATGCCGGACGCCGCACCTGAAACGATCGCCACCTTGCCGGCCAGCCGCATCGTCCCCCTCCCCCATCACTATGCCTGCCATGCCGGCCCGCGGCTTGGCGACCGGCCGCGACCGTAGCACGATGGGCGAAACACAGGAGCCCCCCGGCATGGCCCATCGCGGCATGAAATTCGGCATCTTCCTCGCCCCCTTCCACCGCCTGGGCGAAAACCCGACGCTGGCGATGAACCGCGATGTGGAGCTGCTGGAGTGGCTCGACTGGCTCGGCTACGACGAAGCCTGGATCGGCGAGCATCATTCCGCCGGCTGGGAACTGATCGCCTCGCCCGAGCTGGTCATCGCCGCCGCCGCGGAACGCACCAAGCATATCCGCCTCGGCTCCGGCGTGACCTCCCTGCCCTATCACCACCCGCTGCTGGTCGCGCAACGTTTCGTGCAGCTCGATCACATGACGCGCGGACGCTCCATGCTGGGCTGCGGACCCGGCGCGCTGACCTCCGACGCCTACATGCTGGGCATCGAGCCGACACGGCTGCGTCCGCGCATGATCGAATCGCTGGAAGCGATCACCCGCCTGCTCCGCTGCGAGGAGCCGGTCACCATGAAGACCGACTGGTTCGAGCTGCAGGAAGCGCGCCTGCACCTCGCACCCTACAGCGATCCCTGTTTCGAAATCGCCGTCGCCAGCACCATCACCCCGTTCGGGATGATCGCCGCCGGCCAGTTCGGCATCAGCGTGCTGTCGATCGGCGCCGGCTTGCCCGGCGGCCCCGAAGCACTCGCCGGGCAATGGAAGATTGCCGAGGAAACCGCCGCCAAGCACGGCAAGACCATGGACCGCAAGAACTGGCGCGTTGTCGTCACCGCCCATATCGCCGAAGACGACGAGCGCGCCCTCCGCGACATCCAGGCCGGCGAGCGCGTGGAAACGGTCACCTACTTCGAGGATACGCTCGGCCGCCCGCCCGGCCGGTCCGACGATCCTCTGCGCGAAGGCGTGAAGATGGGCACCACCCTGGTCGGTTCACCGGAAACTGTTACCAAGGGCGTTCACCGGCTGCTGGAACTCAGCCAGGGCGGCTTCGGCGGCATCCTGTTCCGCGCCCATGAATGGGCCGACCGCGAGCAGACGCTGCGCAGCTTCGAGCTGTTCGCCCGCTACGTCATGCCGCAATTCCAGGGATCGCTGGAAACCATCCTCGGCTCCAACCAGTTCGTGCGCGACAACCGCCAGCAAGTCGTCGGTGGCACGGTGGAAGCGGTGCGCCGCGCCTTCACCGATCACGGACGTGCCGTGCCCGAAGGCTACCGCGAACGCACCATCGGCGCCCGCGACGCGTAGCACAAATGGCTCTGCACGCAACGACCCATCCCCCTCCCGCTTGCGGGAGGGGTTAGGGGAGGGGTCGGGCACTTGACATAACAAACTAAACCGATCCCAGCGAGGCACACAACAGGCTGCGATCACTGGTTTTCCCGCCGCTCATACCAAGCCGCGATGGACCTCACGGGAACACCACGCGCCATCGGTTGCAACCTCAATTGGTACTCTGGTAAACCCTCGTTCGCTTCACCCAAAGGGGGAGTATCAACTCATGATGAACGAACTCATCGCGAAGATTGCCGCGCAGACGGGTCAGCCCGTAGAGACCGTCACACCGATTGTCGGTGCGCTTCTCGCTCACCTTGGGGACGTCCTTCCCGCGCCACTCGCCCATCAACTGGCAGTGATGCTTGGCATTCATCCCGACGACGGGACTTCCGCAGCGAATACGCAGCAGGACGATGGGACGTCCGACCCGAATGCACAACCTGGCGCCACCGCCGGCGCTGGCAGTTTCGCTGGCGCTACGTCCCTGATGAACGTCGCACAGTCGCTTTTGGGCGGTTACCTGGCCCAAAGACGCTGACTGGAATTTACCCGCTCACGGCGTCGTTCACGCATTTCTTCGTAAAGCTGGTCTTGGCGGCCCCGGCCAGCTTTTTGCTGGCTGCGGTGGCGTCACACGTCGTCGTGGCATCAGTCGTACATTTCTTCATGAAACTGGTCTGTGCGGCTCCAGCCAGCTTCTTGGAAGTCGCCTGAGCTTTGCAGGACGGACTATCCGCCCTGGCTACGCCACCCAGCATCGTTGCCGCTGAGAGGGTCATCATGGTGACAAGCAGGAGGTTTTTCATGTGGACCTTGTGAGACATGAAACCGACTCTAGCGTGTCCCCCGGATTTCGTTCCACGTCAAGCAGTTGATCCGTCATGCCCGCGAAAGCGGGCATCCACGCGAGCGCCCCCGAAATTCCGACGGTTTTCCTAAGTATCCCACCCACGCCGGACTGACCAACACGCAGCAAAATCGAGAGCATGCTCGCCCCGACGACCCGCGAGCCTCCACGATCATTTCGGCGGATGCGCACGCACCCCCGCTTCGTTCACATCCACGCCCCACCCAGGCCCGGTCGGCACCAGCATCTCGCCGTCCTCGATCACCATCGGCGTGCTGAACAGCTCGTCGCGCCACGCCGCACTGTCCACGTCGGTCTCCATGACCCGCAGATTCGGCACCGCAGCGCAGAAATGCGCGCTGACCGCCGAAGCCAGGTGCCCATAATAATTGTGCGGCGCCACGTTCACCTCATACGCCTCCGCCATCGCCGCGATCTTCAGCGATTCCAGGAACCCGTTCCACACCACATCCACGATCGCCACATCCATCGCATAGGCATCGAGAAACGGCCGGAACGCCCGCCGCCCGGTCAGCGACTCGCAGGACGCGATCGGGCAGGACGCCGCGCGCCGTATCACCGCCAGCGACTCCGCATCCCAGGTGTCGATCTCCAGCCATGTCATGTCGAACGGCGCGACCGTGCGGGCGACCTTGATGAAACCCTCGGTCTTGAAGTGATAGTTCACGTCCAGATGCAGCCCCATCTCCGGCCCGGCGCCGGCACGAAACGCCGCCAGCAGATCGTGGATCGCCCGCAGCGTGTCGCGATCCGCATTCAGCTCGGGAAACCCAGGGCTGCGGCCGAAGCCGGGCTGGAAATTCGTCAACCGTCCGTCCCGCATCGGCAGCACGTTGGTCTTCAGCGCCTTGAAGCCGCGCCGCTTCACCTCGGCCCCCAGCGCCGCCACGTCGTCATAATTCCGCAGCGGCGGCGTCCCCAGCAGGGCCCCGTTGCGCACGCGATAGGACCCGCAATGCGACCAATAGACCGGAATGCGCTCCCGCACCGGGCCGCCGAACAGTTCGTAGCACGGCACGCCCAGCGCCTTGCCCTTGATATCCAGCAGCGCCAGCTCGATAGCGGCAATCGCGCGGCTGTTCACGCCCTGCGGCGCCTGCACCGAACGCACGTACAGCGCGGAGACAATACGCTGCACCGGCCGCGGATCATGCCCGATCAGCGGCTCCGCCATGGCGTGGATAACCCCGCTCAGCCCGCGGCTCCCGTCGCCTTCGGTATATTCAGACCAGCCGACTAGCCCGTCATCGGTGGTGATCTTAAGAAACGAGAACGTTCGCCACCCCGCATCGGCGTGCAGGTCTTCGATCTTCACAATCTTCATGCGCATCCTCCGTCCCATGGCCGACAGACAGCATGATCGCTCGACCCGGACTTGTCGGAAAGCGTGAACCAGCGGG
>DATDIC010000477.1:0-8729 GCA_036521275.1 Acetobacteraceae bacterium | reverse complement strand
TCGCGCACGCCGAATGCCGCCTCGAATCCCACGATATCGCCTGCACGATCCCCTCCTGGCACGGCGACATCCAGGCTGGGCTTCACCCGGCCACCGGCGGAAGCGGCGAGCTCGCCTGCTCGGCCGACCTCCTGCTGCAGGCGCTGGTCGCCTGCGCCGGCGTTACCCTTCGCGCGGTCTCCACCGCCATGGGGATCGAGCTCCGCGGCGGCCGCATTGTCGCGCAAGGCCATTGGGATGCGCGCGGCACGCTGGGCATCGAGCGCACCGTGCCCGTCGGCCTGACCGATATAACGCTGCGCTTCCACCTCGACACAGACGCATCCCCTGAAAAAATCACGCGCCTGATCGAAACCACCGAACGCTACTGCGTCATTCTACAGACACTGAAAGCACCACCGCCGGTCAGCGTCGGACGTGCGCCCTGAACCGCCTCACCGGTCGGCCGGCGCCCTTTTCCCTGCTGGTCGCCATCACCGCCTGCGGCACGATCGGGATGCATCTGGTCGTCCCGGCGCTGCCCGCCACCGCCGACGCCCTGTCGGTCTCGCCCGCAACCATCCAGCTCACCATTACCCTCTACATAGCCGGCCTCGCCATCGGCCAGCTCCTCTACGGGCCGGTATCCGACCGGTTCGGCCGCCGCCCGGTGCTGCTGGCCGGACTGGCACTGTTCACCGTCGCCGGTATCGCCGCCACCGCCAGCACCAGTGCGACCACCCTGATCGTGTCGCGCATCCTTCAAGCCGTCGGCGGGTGCGCCGGCCTTGTTCTCGGCCGCGCCATCGTGCGCGACTCCGCCTCCGCGGACCGCGCTGCCGCCCGCCTCGCACTCCTTACGCTGGTCATGTCGCTCGCCCCGGCAATCGCCCCAGCCATCGGAGGCTACGCCGTCACCTGGGCCGGATGGCGCTCCGCCTTCGCTCTCCTGGCTCTTATCGGCGTGGTGACCACCCTGCTCACCGCACTCTGGTTGCCGGAGACCAATGCCCCCGCCGCCTCACGCGGGCGGGTGCCGCTGTTACTGAGTTCCGTGCGCTTGCTGCGTTCGCCTGCCTTCTGCGGCTTCTCGCTCGGCGGCGCCTGCACAACCACTTCGTTCTACGCCTTCATGGCGGCGTCGCCCTTCATCTTCGAAGATGTGCTGCACCAGTCAACCGAACGGATCGGCCTCTATTACCTGTTGCTGATGCTCGGGCTCGCCGCCGGCGGTTTCACCGCCAACCGCCTGGCTGGCCGCGTCGCGATATCCCGCGTGCTGCCGTTGGCCAACGCCCTGGCGATGCTGGGCGCGGCCTGGTTCCTTCTCGCCTGGCAGACCGGGCACTTCGGCGTGGTGGTCGCCATCGCCTCCGTCGCGCTGTTCATGATGGGCGCCGGCATCGCCAGCCCGTTCGCGCTCACCGCCGCCGTCTCGGTGAACCCGCAGGCGATCGGCGCGGCGTCCGGCCTGTACGGCTTCATCCAAATGAGCTACGGCGCGCTGTGTACAATCGTCGTGGAGGCGTTCGATTCCGCCTCGGTCACCGCGGTGGGCCTGGTCATGCTCGGCTCGGCACTCGGCGGACAGATCGCCCTGTCATTCGGATTGCGCGCGAGGCGATGATCCTGACCGCACCCCTGTGTTCGCGTCGGTCTACCCGCGGCTTCGACGCAGCACCCGCGCCTCCGCCAGTTGCCAGCTCGCCAGGCCTGCGGCGCCAATCGCAATATCCCGTGCCCGTCGCAGCAACGACAGACTAAGCGAAAGCGGCGCCGGAATACCGAACAGCCGGCCCAGCGCGACATAGGAGGCCTCCTGCACCCCGATCCCAGCGGGCACCAGGAAAGCGATCGCCAGCGCACCGCTCAGCAGCCCTTCCAGCGCCATGGCCGACACCACGTCGACCCGGGCGCCCAGCAAGCGGTACCCGATCCACACGGCGATTCCCCCCGCCAGCCAGCCGCCGAAATGCATCACCGCCGCCATCCCGAGCCGGCGAGTGCGGCCGAACACGTCGTCAAATTCGTGCTGAACCTTGTCAGCCTGTTCGTCCGCGCTCCGGACGAACCGCGCCGCCACCCGCCTGCCTATCCCGTGAAACAGCGCACCGGAATGACGCTCGGCCCATACCAATGCGGCAACACCCGCCACGAGCAGCCCGACACCCACGCCCAGCGGCAGAATCAGCGAGGAGTCGGGGCGGCGCAGCACCACCATGGCAAAAGCAAACAGCACGAATGGGATCTCGCCAATGAACTCCGCGGCTATGTCGGCGATCGTTGACGCGAGCGCCCGTGGCCCCGGCACCCCCGCCAGAGTCGCCGCTCGCGCGCCAAACGCCAGTCCGCCGAGTTCGGACAGCGGGAGGATGTTGCACGCCCCCTCCCGCACCAGCCGGCCCCATATCAGGCCGAGCACCCGCGCTCCTGGACAAACCAGCCGCCACGCCACCCCGAGCACGGCGATGACCACGAGTTCCCATCCGACAAAGATTCCGAACCCCGCCCAGCCCACTGACAACACGGCCTGGACGACCTTCCCTGCCCCCAGCCACAGAACAAGGAAAATCCCCAGCCCGACGCCAGCCAGGGCGAGCAGAATGGATGCCTTCTTCAAGACCACTGCCCTGGCTGCATGCAGCCGGCAAACGCCGCCCGACGCCTATCGTTGCTGTGGCATCCGGATCGTGTCCGCTATTCGGCCGCTTCCGCCCGCACGTACTCGATCGGCTCGGCATGCCATCCTTGTTTCCGCAACCGCCAATAAGCTTCGTGCAGCCGTTCAGAAATCGGGCCGGGCCGGTCATTGCCGAGAATCCGTCCATCCAGCCGCGTGACGCCCATTACACCGCCGGCGGTGGAGCTGATGAACACCTCGTCGGCATCGCGCAGCTCAGCCGCCGCTACCGGCCTCACCTCGCATGTTAGCCCCAGCTTCTCGCACAGCTCGATCACCGACAACCGCGTAATACCCTCCAGCACGTTGCGGTCCGGCGTCGCCACCACCCCGTCGGTCACCGCGAATACGTTGAACCCGGGTCCCTCCGTCACGTTACCGTCCAGATCGAGCAGCACGGGATTATCGGCGCCCGCATCGTGGGCTTCGAACAGCGCCCGCGTCAGATCGGCCCAGTTGAAGTTCTTCGCCCGCTGATCCACGCAGGCAGACGGAATGCGCGGCGTCGAGGCAATGATCAGATGCGCGCCGCGATCGATTACATCGCGCGGCATCAACCACACATACGGCACGGCATAGGCGACCAGGTAGTTGCGTGCGTTTGCCGGATGGCGGCGCGCCCCCGCCGGCGGCACGCCGCGAAGGCAATCCATGGCGACATAGGATTCCCGAAGTCCGCTGCGCCGTACCAATTCGTGGAGTATCTCGCGAATGGCCGCGTCATCCTCCGGCGGATCGAGTCGGAATGCGCCCATTGACGCGCGGAACCGGCGAAGATGGTCGTCCAGGCGAAAAAATGCACCGTCCCAGACGCTGACCACGTCATAAGTCACGTCAGATCGTCGGTACCCCCACTCGGTAACGGAAATTCTCGCTTCGCCAACCGGCATGAAGCGGCCATCCACGTAGGCCGCACCCGCCTGCCAGTTGCTGTCGCCACTTTGCCGTCCGTCCGCCATTCTCTGTTCCCCCTCCTAAATCATCCCGTACAATAGATCAGGGGCGGCGAAATATCCACGTTGACGGTCAACTCGACACATACCGCGTGCCAACAGGGCACCCCACCCGTCTCGAGTGCCACTCGGCCCTGTCGGCCACACCAGCACCAAACGACAACGCAAAAAAATATCACCAGCAACGACTGCGGGCCGTTTACCAGGCGCGCCGCGCCCGCTCGATCGGCACCACCTTCCCGCCGCCCAGCGCTTCGGCGATCGCCGCCGCCAGTTCCACCTGCTGGTACGGCTTCGCCAGCCTTGGAACCGGCATCTCGTCGCCATCCGGCAGATCGGCATAACCGCTCGCCAGAATTACCGGAATCTCCGGCCAGCTCTGGCGCATGTTCCGTGCCAGCTCCAGGCCGGTCATGGCCGGCATCACCTGGTCGGTAATCACCAGGTCGATCTTGGCCCCGAGCCGTAACACATCCAGCGCCCGCGCGGCCGAGGAGGCCTCGATCACCACATGCCCCAGATCCTCCAGCATGGCAGCGGTGCTCGCCAGGATCAGCGCATCGTCATCCACCACCAGCACCCGGCAGGAAAGTGCGTTCGCCGGCCGCGGCTCGGTCGCGGCATCCGGTTGCGCATTCGAGGTCACGTCGACCGGGAACCAGAGATGCACCGTCGTTCCAACGCCAATGTCGCTGGCGATCCGCATCGCCCCACCCGACTGCGCCGCCAATCCATGCACCATCGACAGCCCGAGCCCGGTCCCCTTGCCGACTCCCTTAGTGGTAAAAAACGGCTCAGTCGCCCGCTTCAACACGGTCTCATCCATCCCGCCGCCCGAATCCGCGACAGTAACCCGCACATACTCACCCCCGGCTAAGTCCGTCAGTTCGGGGGGAATGCTGCCGGCATGCTCGCGATGCGCCTGAACCAGCAACTGCCCGCCATTCGCCATTGCGTCGCGCGCGTTAAGCGACAGATTCAGCAGTGCCAGCTCTAGCTGGTTGGGATCGACGCGGATCAGCGGAAGTGACGCATCCATGTCGATCTCGATGCGGATCATCGGCCCAAGCGACCGCCGCAGCATCTCCGCCATCCCGTCCACCAAAGCTGGCAGATCGACCGCCTCCGGCCGCAATTCCTGGCGCCGGGCAAATGCCAGCATCCGCTTCGTCAAGGTCGCCCCGCGTTCCGCGCCGCGGATCGCCCCGTCGATCAACCGCGTCACCGCCGGGCTGTCCGGCACCCGCTTCTTCAGCAGGCTCAGATTGCCCAGCACCGCCATCAGTAGATTGTTAAAGTCATGCGCCACGCCGCCGGTCAGTTGGCCCAGGCTCTCCATTTTCTGCATTTCGTGCACTTGCGCTAGTGCCGCCTCGCGCTCGCGCGTGCGCTCCTCCACGCGGCGCTCCAGATCGGCATTGGCCTCCGCCAGCTCCGCCGTGCGCTCCTCGACCCGTCGCTCCAGCTCGGCATTGAGCTGCTCTAGCTGTCGGGTCTTCCGATATAGCTCCGCGAACACCTTCACCTTCGCCCGCAACAGCTCCGGCACCACCGGAACCGGCAGGTAATCGACCGCCCCCGCCGCGTAGCCGCGCAGCCGATCCAGGTCGGTCAGATGGATCGCCGAGACGAAGATGATAGCGGTTCGCTCATACCGCGGATGCGCCCGGATCATCTCCGCCAGCTCGAACCCATCAACTTCCGGCATGGAGACGTCGGTCAGCACGACCGCAATCTCGCGCCGCAGCAACTGCTCCAGCGCCTCCCGCGCCGAGCTGGCCTTGATCAGGTTCTCGCCCAGCTCACTGAGGATAACCTCATAGCTCAGCAGCTTGGCCGGCTGGTCATCGACCAGCAGGATATCCACCCTGTCCTGCTCGGTCATCGAATTGTCCGGTTCAGCGATACAGCCACATGCGCAGCGACGACAGAAGTTGCTCCGTATTTACCGGCTTGGCCAGATAATCGGAGGCACCCGCCTCCAGGCACTTCTCACGGTCGCCTTTCATCGCCTTCGCCGTCAGCGCGATGATCGGCAGCCGCCGGAACTGCGGGTTAGTGCGGATCACCGCCATCGTCTCATACCCGTCCATCTCCGGCATCATGATGTCCATCAGTACAATGGCCACGCCCGGCGTCTCATCAAGGATGGAGATCGCCTCCCGCCCCGTTGTCGCCGTCAGCACCTGCATGCCGCGCCGCTCCAGCACGCTCGACAGCGCGAAGATGTTGCGGGCATCGTCGTCCACCAGCAGCACCTTCTGGCCCACCAGATTTTCGTCGGACTCATGCAGCCGTTCCAGCATCCGCTGCTTCTCGCCCGGCAGCCCGGACACGATCCGGTGTAGGAACAGCGCCGTCTCGTCGAGCAGCCGCTCCGGCGATTCCACGCCCTTCACCACGACGCTGCGAGCCATCGTATGCAACTGCGCGTCCTCCTCCGGCGACAGCTCCCGCCCGGTGAACACCACCACGGGTATGTCAGTCAGTGCGGCGTCGGCGCGTATCCGATCCAACACGTCGAAGCCCGACATGTCCGGCAGCCGCAAATCCAGCACCACGCAATCCACGCCTTCCCGCATTGCGGCTATAGCGTCGGCGCCGGTACCGACCGTAACGATATCGATGTCGTCGTGCCCGAGCAGTTCGGTGATGCTCAGCCGCTCCGCCGGATTGTCCTCCACCACCAGCAGCCGCTTGCGGCGCGGCCGTGCGTAATCAGTGATGCGGGACAACGCCTGATTCAGCCCCTCGGTCGTCGTCGGCTTGGTAATGAAGGAAAACGCACCCCGTGCCAGCCCGTGCTGCCGGTCCTCGTCCAGCGTCACGATCTGTACCGGGATGTGCCGCGTCGCCGGATTCTGCTTCAACTGGCTCAGCACCGTCCAGCCCAGCATATCCGGCAGGAATACATCCAGCGACACTGCGGTCGGCTGATATTGCCGCGCCAGTGTCAGCGCCTCCGTCCCACGTCCCGCCACCAGCGCCTTCAACCCGTGATCATGCGCCAGATCAGCCATGATACGCGCATAATGCGGATCATCCTCCACGATCAGCAGCACCGTATCGTCCGCCGATATCGATCGCCGGTCGTCCGGCACCGGCTCGGCGGGATGCTCGACCAGCCGAGTCCGCACTGGCACCGGTATGTCGGCGGCCGGCTGCTGCTCGATGCTCGGCATCCGCATCGGCACCGAAGGTCCGACATAGGTCAGCGGCAGATAGAGCGTGAACGTACTCCCCACGCTTGGTGTGCTGCGCAGTTGAATCTCGCCGCCCAGCAGGTTCGCCAGCTCGCGGGAAATCGCCAGTCCCAGCCCGGTGCCGCCATACTTCCGGCTGGTGCTCGCATCCGCCTGCTGGAATGCCTCGAAGATGATGCGCTGCTTCTCCGGAGGAATGCCTATCCCGGTATCGCTCACCTCGAAGGCCACCACGATGGGCGCATGCTGCAACACCGGATGGCCCAGGGTCCAGCCGCTCTTTACCGCGGTAATGGCCAGCCGCACGCCACCTTGCTCGGTGAACTTGAACGCATTCGACAGCAGGTTCTTCAGCACCTGCTGCACCCGCTTCGAATCGGTGGTCACGGTGCGTAGCTGCGGGTCGATCTCCAGATCAAAGAACAGCCCACGGTTCTCCGCCTCATGCCGGAATGGGCGCGTCACCGTATCCTGCAGTTCGGTGACCCTGATTTCCTCCGCATCCACCGATACAGTGCCAGATTCGATCTTCGACAGATCCAGGATGTCGCTGATCAGGTTCAGCAAGTCGGTCCCGGCGCCGTGGATCGTCCGCGCGAATTCCACCTGCCGCATACTCAAATTGCCGTCCGGATTATCCACAAGCTGCTGCCCGAGGATCAGGATCGAATTAAGCGGCGTCCGCAGCTCGTGTGACATGTTGGCCAGGAACTCGGACTTGTATTTGGAGGTCAGCGCCAGCTCGGTCGCCTTCTCTTCCAGCGCCCGGCGCGCCTGCTCGATCTCCTGGTTCTTGCGCTCCACCTCCACGTTGCGCTCGGCCAGTTGCTGCGCCTTCTGCTCCAACTGCTCGTTGGTCTGCTGCAGCTCGCGTTGCTGTGCCTGCAATTCCGCGGCAAGCTGCTGGGACTGCTTCAGCAGCCCCTCGGTCTGCATCGTCGCCTCGATGCTGTTCAGCACGATGCCGATGCCGCCGGTCAACTGCTCCAGGAACGCCTTTTGCAGGTCCGTGAAACTATCCACCGACGCCAGCTCGATCACTGCCTTCACCTGCCCCTCGAACAGCACCGGCAGCACAAAGACGTTGCGCGGCATCACCTTGAACAGGCCGGAGCGGATCGGCACCACGTCGGGCGGCACTTCGGTGATCAACATGCGCCGCCCATCCGCGGCGCACTGGCCGATCAGCCCTTCCCCCGGCAACAACCGCTCCGGATGCCCCTCCGTGCCGCTATCCGCATAGGCCGCCAGCAATTTCAGGCTGGTCGTGGTCTCCGGTGCGCCCTCGGTGTCCACCAGGTAGATCACGCCGTTCTGCGCCTCCACCAGTGGCGCCAGCTCCGACAGCAGCATCCGCCCCACCGTGGCCAGGTCGCGCTGGCCCTGCAGCATGTTGGTGAAGCGTGCGAGGTTCGTCTTCAGCCAGTCCTGCTCGGTATTGCGGTCGGTTGTCAGCCGCAAATTGTCGATCATCGTGTTGATGTTGTCTTTCAGCTCGGCCACCTCGCCCCGCGCATCCACCTGGATGGAGCGTGTCAGGTCCCCCTTGGTGACCGCCGTCGCCACTTCCGCGATCGCCCGCACCTGCGTGGTCAGATTGGCCGCCAGCAGATTCACGTTGCCGGTCAGGTCCTTCCACGTACCGGCCGCCCCAGGCACGTTGGCTTGGCCGCCCAGCCGCCCTTCCACCCCCACTTCGCGCGCCACCGTCGTCACCTGGTCGGCGAACGTCGCCAGCGTGTTCGTCATGTTATTGATGGTCTCCGCCAGTGCCGCCACCTCACCTTTGGAAGCCATCATCAGGTTCTGCTTGAGATCGCCGTCGGCGACCGCTGTCACCACCTTCACGATGCCGCGCACCTGTTCGGTCAGGTTTGCCGCCATCACGTTCACCGTGTCGGTCAGGTCCTTCCA
>DATDIC010000476.1:0-12248 GCA_036521275.1 Acetobacteraceae bacterium | reverse complement strand
AAGAATGAGAAGCCGCGGGTCCGACATCAGCGCGCGGCCGACGGCGAGTATTTGCCGTTGGCCGCCGGACAGCGTGGCGGCACGGCGCGTGAGCAAAGCCCGCAAGTTGGGCAACGCTGCCAGGACAGCATCCAGCCGCTCACGCAGGCGATGCCGGTTGAGGGTGGCACCGACTTCGAGATTCTCCGACACGGAGAGATCGGGAAACACGTTTGAAAGCTGCGGCACCAGGTTCGCGCCGAGCGCGGTGATGCGGTGCGGGCGCAGGCCGGCAAGCTGTTTTCCCGCCAGCGAAACGGCGCCGGCGCGGATCGGGATAAGGCCATATATCGCCTTGAGCAGCGTCGATTTGCCGGAGCCGTTGGGGCCGATGATGGCGACGATCCTGCCCTCGGTTACGGTGATGGAGACGCCGTGCAGGATGTCCTCATCGCCGTAGCCGGCGCGCAGTTGGCGGACATCCAGAATCGGATCGCTCATGCAGCCCGACCGAGATAGGCTTCGATCACGCGTTCATCGCGCTGCACCGCTTGCGGCGTGCCTTCGGCGATGACGCGCCCTTCGTCCATGACGATGACGCGGTCGGAGACGCCCATTACCATCTCCATGTCGTGCTCGATCAGGAACACGGTGACGCCGCGCTGCGTGAGCAGGGCGCGGATGTGGTCAAGGAGTTGTAGCGCCAGCACCGGCGCGATGCCGGCCATTGGTTCGTCGAGCAGGATCATTCTCGGGGCAGCCATCAATGCGCGCCCGAGTTCCAGCAACTTCCGCTGTCCGCCCGACAACGTGCCGGCATAGTCGGCGGCAAGGTGTTCGAGGCGCAGCAGCGTGAGCATCTCAGCAGCCTGTTGCCTGACGTCCCGCTCGCGCTGTGCGACGCGGCGGCGTGCGATCCAGCACATACCGAAGCGCTCGCCGGGCTGATCGGGCGCGGCAAGCATGAGGTTCTCGAGGACGCTGACGCGCGTCAGCACGCGCGGCGTCTGAAAGGTACGCACCAGGCCGGCACGCGCCACTGCGTCGCCTCGCAGTCCGTCGATGCGGCGTCCGGTGAAGCGGATGCGCCCGTCGTGCGGGCGGAGAAAGCCGGAGACAAGATTGAAAACGGTTGTTTTGCCGGCGCCGTTGGGGCCGATCAGCGCGGTGATGGTTCCTTCCGCTACCGCAAAACTGACGCCATCAACGGCTGCAACACCGCCGAAGGAACGGCGCAGGTCCTGGACCTCCAGCATCATTTGTCGAGCAGGAGTTCGTAGCGGTTGCCGAGGATGCCCTGTGGCCGGATCGCCATGAACAGCACCAGCAGCAACCCGATCAGGAACAGGCGAAGGAACGCCCGCGCGCCGGAATCGATCAACGACAATGGGAAGAAATTGAGAAAGCGTGTGCCGGAATAGAGCAGGCTGAACAGCACCGAGCCGAGCGGAATTGCCCAGATGCGGTTGGAGCCGCCGAGGATCAGGATCAGGTACGCGTAGAAGGTGAGAGTCGGCTGATAGTCGTCCGGGCTGAACACCCCGATCTGGCACGCGAGCAACTCGCCGGCGATGGCGCCGAGCACCGCACCGAGCACGAGCGCCTGCATCTTGAACGCGAACACGTGCTTGCCCGCGGCGGTGGCGGCGGCCTCGTCTTCGCGGATGGCTTTCATGACGCGGCCCCAGGGCGACCGCTGGAGATCGGCGAGCGCGGCGATGGCGAGCACTGCGAAAATCCATACCAGCGCGGCGACTGTCGCATCGCGCGGAATCCCAACTGGCGTCAGGAAGTTGATCAAGGCGAGCCAGGCGCCGTTGTACATCGCCACCTGCCCGGGGCCGAGCATGCCGATGGAGCCGAGCGGTCCGCCGGTCAGATCAGGCAAGTTCATGGCGAGATACCGCACAACCTCACTGGCGGCGACAGTGGCGATGGCGAGGTAGTCGGCGCGAAGACGCAAAGACGGAATGCCGACGATGAACGCGAGCAGCACGGCGGCCACGATGCCGCCGCACGCGGCCAGGGGCAGCGGCACATTCAAGCGCACGACCAGGATTGCCATGGCATAGGCAGCGACAGCCATGAAGGCGACGTTGCCGAAATTCGGCAGGCCGGCGAGCGAGAACTGCGCATAGAGCCCGAGCGCCATGATCGCATAGATGCCGGCGATGGCGGCGACGAACAGCCAGAAGGCGGGATTGAAGAGATCCATCAGAGCACGCGCGCGCGGCCGAACAGGCCCTGTGGCCGCCACAGCAGCAGGAGGATCAGTGCAACGAAGGCGAGCACCGGCTTGTATTTCGAGTCCAGCCCGCCGGCGAATCCGCTCCATGTCGAGAGCTCCATCACCAGGCCGAGCACGATGCCGCCCACAAGGGCGCCATAGGCGCTGCCGATGCCGCCGAGAACAACTGTCGTGAAGATCATGAACAGGATCTGGAAGCCGAGATTCGGGTCGAACACGCCCTGCACGACCGCTGTCATGACACCACCGAGACCCGCCAGTGCGCCGGCGACCAGCCATACCTGGCGTCCAATGCGATCCACGTCGATGCCGGCCACGGCGGCAAGGTCGCGATTATCGGCGGTGGCGCGCATCGATTTGCCCAATGGCGTGCGGGCAAGAATCAGCGTCAGCGATGGTACCACGACGATGGCGATGGCGATCGCAACCGCCTGACCCGGCGAGATGCGAATCAGGCCGAGATTGTACACGACGGACTGGTCGAGCCGATAGGCGTGCAGCTCTGAGCCGGCCGTGAGGAAGACGAGATCGCGCAGCATCAGGGCGAGGCCCACCGTGATGAGCGAGGTTGCGACGAGCCCGCGCCCGCGCAACGGATGCAGCACCGCAAGGTGCAGCACGAGCGCGAGCACCGCCGTCGCGAGCATGGCCGCCAACGCCGAGACGACGATGTTTTGGCCGAGCACGACGTTGACCAGCAGCCCGGTGTACGCACCAAACGTGAGTAGTTCACCGTGCGCGAAATTGGCGACGCGCTGGATTCCGAACACCAGTGTCGCGCCGACGCCGGTAAGGGCGAGGACAGTGCCGGTGATGAGGCCGTTCAGCAGGAGTTGAAGGAGCTGCTGCGTCAAGCGGCGGACCCCCCTCCCCGGCCCGTTACCTTCGGAGCGGAAGAAGAATAGTGCGACAACTACGGTGTGAACTTGATCGTCTTCACCACCTTCGCGTTGCCATCCGGCATGTGCTGCCAGATATCATAGGATGCCGCGCTGATGCGGCCGTTGGCAGCGAAATTGAGCGGGCCGCTGGCGCCGTTGAAGTGGATTTTCTGGCCGGCGAGGATCGCCTTGATCGCCTGATCGAGCTGCGTGAAGTCGTAATTCGTACCGGGATCGTTGGTCACCGAACGGACATGTGCGGCAAGCTTCATCGGATCCGCTGACCCTGCCTCAAGAGCGGCAAGGAAGGCGACGAAGGTGCTGTCGAACGATTCGGAGAGGAAGGCCTGGAAGTTCACCCCCGGCTTGGCGCTTTTCTGGAACAGTTCCTTGAAGGCGGGGAACGATGTGCCGGAGGACGAATTCGCCTGGGTCGCGCGCATGCCAGGATAGTTCTTGCTTCCCCGCCCGGCGCAGTCGTTCAGCGTGTCGGACCCGAAGCTCTTTGCGGGGTCCCACTTGCCGGTGCGCGTCAGCGGCAGTGCGAGCTTCTCGAACGTGTTGCAGAAATCGATGAACAGCCACCCGTCGGGATTACCCTCGACCAGTTGCTGCGCTTCACTGTCGAGCGTCGGCTGCTGCTGATTGTAGACGATCAACTTTGGAATCGTACCACCGCCCTTGGTCCAGGCATCCTTGAAGACGGCGGAGAGATTTGCTCCATAGGCGTCGTTACGCGCGCCGACATTGACCTTTGCGGTTTTGCCCAGCACGTCGCCGATCACCTCGGCGAGCACGCGGCCTTGCAGGTCGTCGGCGGCGACCGGCTGCCAAACCAGCGGCACTGATCCCGTGTTCAGCTTGGTCAGCGCCGGGCTGGTGCCACCGGTGAAGATCGGCACCTGGTTGGGGATGGTGACGGCGGTCGCGGCCGCGGTTGTCACGGAGCTATAGAAGTCGCCGATGATGACGCTGACGTGGTCGATCTGCACCAGCTTCTGTGCCGCTTCCACGCCGGCCTGCGGATTGCCCTGGCTATCCTGCGAATCCGCCAGCACCACGTGAATGGAATCCAGCCCCATCGATTTCAGCGTCTGCGCGATGGTCGCGATGCCCAGCCGCGCGGCCTCGTTCCATCCCTGACCGCTCGGCGCAGGATCGCCGGTGAGCCCAGCGAGCACGCCGTAGCGCAAGGTGAATGACGGTTGATCGGCGGCGGCGGGCCTGGCGAGCGCCAGGAGTACCGCGGCGAGGAGCGCAACACATTTCGCGAAATGTCTGGGCATTCGTCTTCTCCCCTGCCCGCCAATATTGCCGGGGCGACGATCTCGCGCAAGCAGCGGCGCCCGGCGAACGCATCGCGGAACATCCCGGCAGTGACGACCGTCTCCTCCCGGACCAGGCTACCACGACCCCGCCTGTCCAGGCCGTCCTGGGCCTGCTCTCGACCGGAAATTGCTGGCTGAAACTATCCGGCTACAACCATGTCAGCCAGCAGCCTTTCCCGATGACGCCCAGTTCTGCCGGCAACCCGCAATAGATTGCCTGTTGCAACACCACTTCGGTAACATCGGCCAACGAGAACTGTCGGCTCGCCAGCACCGGCTTGACGTGCATGCGGAACTCGTCCCATTTCCCAAGCGCAATCATCGTCCCCATTACCAGCACCCGCGAGTGTGGTGCGGCATCCCTGGCCTGGTCCAGATCTCATCCAAATTGCGCGCGCGGTGAAATGAACGGCCACGCTGCTACCGGATGTAGCGCGCTTCCAATTGCCATTTTGCGAGGCTAATGTCCGCGGTTATCAAAGGGGGGAAGTCACAATGCTGACACGCCGTACACTGATGGCCGCCGGAGCCGCCGTTGTTGCCGCGCCAGCCGCCGCCACCCGGTCCGGTGCTGCGACGCCCGCCGGCATGATCGTGATGGGCAAGGGCATCGACGATATCGTTGCGCTCGATCCGGCGCAGGCCTACGAGTTCACCTCCATCGAAGTCGGCGTGAACGTCTACCGCAAGCTCGTTTCGCCGGACCTCAACAATCTCAGCAAGATCGGCCCCGATCTCGCCGAAAGCTGGGACGTTTCATCGGACGGCAAGACGTTCACCTTCCATCTGGTCAAGGACGCACGTTTTGCATCGGGCAAGCCGATGACCTCGGCGGACGCGGAATTCTCATTGCATCGCGCCATCACACTCAACCTGACGCCAGGCTTCATCCTGACCCAGTTCGGGTTCACCAAGGACAACGTCGCGCAGCTTATCCGTGCCACCGATCCGCACACGCTGGTGATGGAACTGCCGAAGCCGGCGGCAACCAGCTTCGTGCTCTACTGCCTGTCGGCCGAAGTGGCCGGTGTCGTGGAGAAAGAGACGGCGCTGGCGCACCAGGTCAAGGACGACCTTGGCAACCAGTGGCTGAATAGCCACTCCGCCGGCAACGGGCCCTACCAGCTTACGACGTTTCAGGCCGATGATCACATCATCCTGGACGCCAATCCCCACTTCACCCCGGCGCCGGCGACCAAGCGCATCTTCATCCGCCACGTGAAGGAGCCAGCGGAGCAGCTATTATTGCTGCAGCGGGGCGACATCGATATGGCGCGCGACCTGACCAGCGACGAACTGAAGGCCAGCGCCGGTGATGCCAATCTGCACCGGTTTACGTCGCCCACCACCAATCAGATGTATATCGCCGCCAATGAGGGCTACGCCCCGTTCGCCAAGCCGGAAGTACGTCAGGCGCTGAAATGGGCCATCGACTACGAGGGGATCCAGAAAAATATCGTTCCTGATACCTACATCGTGAACCAGGCATTCGAGCCGTCGATGATCCTGGGCGCGGTGACGACCACCCCCTTCAAGCATGATCCGGATAAGGCAAAGGCGCTGCTGGCGCAGGCCGGATATCCCCAGGGCTTCACCGCGACCCTCGATCACTTTTCAGAGCATCCGTACAGCGATATAGCGGCGGCGATTCAGGCCGATCTGGCGGCGGTCGGCATCAAGGTTTCATTGATAGCCGGCGTCCACAAACAGGTCTTCACGAAGATGCGGGCGCGTCAACACCAGCTCGTCATCAACGAATGGTTCCCCGACTATTTCGATCCGAACTCAAACGCCCAGGCGTTCAATGCCAACCCGGACGACTCCGACAACAGCCCGATGAAGATCATCGCCTGGCGCTGTCATTTCCATGATCCGGAGCTGACCGACGAGATTGCCAAGGCGGCGGCTGAGCTGGACACGGAAAAGAGAATCGATCTCTACCACAAGATGCAGCAGCAGGCCTGGGACCAGTCGCCAATCGTGTTCATGCTGCAGCAGAACAACGTGGCACTGGCACGCAAGAACGTGGTCGGCTTCCATCTCGGCCCGCAGTCCGATTTCATTCGCTATGATCAGACGCGGAAGACCTGAGGCGAGGGTGGTCGCCAGGTCAGCCAGGCGGAATCACGAACCGGCGCTGCGCCACCTTCATTCTGGTTTGGTGGGCGGCGCGCCCCAGCCGCCGCCACCACCGGACAGGATGTGGAACACGCTGCCGGGGGGCACCTCGATCCCGACCTGCTTGCTGCGAAGCTTGCGCGGTGGCTGTCCGGGCGCCAGCAGCGTGTAATCATGCGGCGCGCCGTCGTGGCCGCCCAAGATACCCCGTGCGCCGTGAACCAGGCCTTCGCCGGCCGTGTTGGCCACCGCCGTTTCGTTGGTTTCCACCCGCAGCCGCATGTCGGCGCCCGTGCCGCCGCGGAACCGTCCTTCGCCGCCCGAGCCGAGGCGGAATTCGTGCGTCTCGAAGAACAGGGGAAAGCGGGTTTCCGCCACCTCGATACTGCCGAACTTGATGCCGCCGGCGGAGTGCCATTCCCCGATGGTGGACCAGCCGTCGCCAGTACAGAAGGCGCCGCCGCCAGGACGCGCCTGGAACATGTGCCAGATGAAACGACGGCCGCTGCGCGGATCGCGCCCGTTGATGGCGATCCGCAGCCGCCGACCCCAGCCGCCCATCGCACGTTCTGGGCACGCGGGCGCCAGCGCGACGATGATCGCCTCGATGATCTCGTTGGAGCAATGGCTGGTGCACATCGTCACCGGTGCGCCTTCATTCGCCCACACGATGGTTCCCGGTTTCATGATCACGTGCAGCGGGCGGAACGCACCGGCGTTGCGCGCCTGGTCGGGGTCGAGCAGGAACGCAAACGCCATCGTGACGGCGGACTGCGTATTGGCGTGCGACGAATTGACGAACCCGGTCACCTGCGGGTCAGACCCGGTCAGATCGACCGTCACGTCGCTGCCGGCAACCGTGCAGCGCGCATGGATGCGGATGTCCTGCTTGCCGAACCCGTCATCGTCCAGCCAGGCGTCGCCCTCATAGATGCCATCGGTCCAGGCACTGACGATCTCGCGGGTGTGGCTTTCGGCGGCGTCCAGCATGGAATCCACCGCCCCCAGCAGCACGCTGCCGCCAAATTCTCCGATCACGCTGCCCAGCCGTTGCTCACCCAGTCGCGCCGCGCCGATCTGTGCCGCCAGGTCGCCGCGGAAATCCCGCGGATGCCGCACGTTCAGCGCCAGCATGTCCAGCAGGTCCTCCCGCAACACACCGTTTTCGGTCAGCCGAACCGGGGGAACCCGCAGCCCCTCGTGCCAGATCTCGGTGGCGGCCGGATTGTAGGCGCCGTGCGTGGCGCCCCCGATATCGCTATGATGCGCACGCACCACCGACCAGAATACCAGTCGTTCGGCATCGAACACCGGCACGAACGCGGTCAGGTCGGGCAGGTGGCTGCCGCCGCGATAGGGGTCGTTCAGCAAATATACGTCGTTGCGCGCCGGGTTTGGGAATACCTCCATCAGCGCACGCGCCGCCCAGGGCATGGCGCCGACATGGACGGGAATGTGATCTGCCTGTGCAACAAGCCGGCAATGCGCGTCGATCAATGCCACCGAAAAGTCGCGCGATGAATTGAGGATTTGCGAGTACGTGGTGCGCAGCATCGCTTCGCCCATTTCCTCGGCAATGGCATTCAGCCGGTTTTGCAGCACGGCAACGGTTATTGGATCGGTCATTGGGTCCCCCGGAAGCGAGGGATCGTGGCAAATCGCGGCAGCCGGGGGAAGCCTGCCGTGGCTCAGGCGCGGCGCCGCCCAGCGAGCTCCTCGGCTTCGGCTTCGGCGGCATATTCGGCGGCCACTTCGCGCAGCAGCATGGCGATGCACAGGTCGCGCGTCGTTGCGGCCGCTTTCAGCAGCTCGTAAGCCTTGGCGCGCAATTCTATCGCTTCATACATGACGTGTATAATAACGGCAGCCGCCGCCAACAGGTTGCGTGGCCACAAACGAGCGTAACAATACTTCCATTTATCGAATGCCCAGGTATTTTAGGTGGGCAGCAAAGCGGATCGTTCCAGTGTCAGTGATATTGCCCAGAATTCTGCTGCTGCTTTCATTGTTGCTTGGCAGCAGAACGGCGATCGCCTGCGAAGTGGCCGCCCGCGCCAGCGTGCCGCTGGACCCGATCGGTGGACATGTGCTCGTGACCGCGCTGCTGAACGGTCAGCCCGCGCGGCTGATCCTGGACACCGGGGCGGAGCGGTCGCTGGTCACGCCGGGTGCGGTGCGGCGGCTCGGGCTGGCGCTGGACCGGTGGGTGGGTACCACGCTGATGGGGATCGGCGGCCTGGAACGGCACCAGAATGCCGCGCCGCAATCATTCGAGCTGGGCGGCGTGCCGCTGCGCCATCCGACCATTTTCCACGACGACAGCCTCGCCGTCGGCCAGTTGCCGCTCGGCCGTGTCGGCGGACTGCCGGTGGATGGGCTGCTCGGGCGGGACTTCCTGGCCGCGTTCGACGTGCTGATCGATGTGCCAGGGCGCCGGCTTGCCCTCTACCAAGTGGCGGGATGCAGCGGCGCATTCCTTCCGTGGCGGACGCCCTATTCCACCGTGGCGACATTACCCGCATATCGCCAGGCGCTGGTCATTCCCGTGCAGGTGGATGGCCGGCCGATGCGGGCGATGCTCGACACGGGCGCGAGCCGGACATTGATCACCGCCCCTGGAATGGCCCGGCTCGGGCTCACGCCCGAGCGACTCGCCGGTGATCAGGCCGGGGTCGCGCGCGGGATCGGCCGCAATCGCGTGGCGGTGCAGGCGCACCGGTTCCAAACGATGCAGGTGGGCAGTGAGATGGAGGCGGGTCCTGTGCTGCTCGTCGCGCCGGTGCAGGTTCTGCCCATAGTCGATATGCTGCTCGGCCTGGATTGGATGCAGTCGCACGAGATATGGCTGTCGTATGCAACCATGCAGGTGTTCATCGGCAAATGACGTACGGCGGTGGCGCCGTCATTCCCTCCCCCATCCGTCATTCCCGCGAAAGCGGGAATCCACCGACAGCCCATCCAACCGCGACCCGCGCGGAGAGTCAGCCCTTTAAACCCCTGCCAGTGAGCCGCCCCAGGCGTCAGTCGCCGCGCGTCGCATGCAGCGAATAAGCCAGGGGGAGCCACGGCTTGTCCGGCCAGCGGAACACCCCGTCGGAGCCTTCAACCAGGCAATCGAACATGCGCCACATGACGGCGTCGTGCTCGTGCAGCCAGTCCAGGCGCAGGCCCGCCTGGATCACCGCCGTGACCACGTCCGCGAGCGGGTGCAGCCACTGATGCGTGGTGGCATTGACCAGCCGCGCCTCCGCATCGGAATAGTCGCGCGGGTCGGCCTCTATCAACGGCTGGCTGGCAAAATACGGCAGACCGAAGCCGGGCCTGCCGCCCGGCGTTCCGCTGCGGTCATCGAACACCAGGGCTGCCGGGTGGCCTTCGGCAAAATAGAAGCATCCTCCCGGCTTCAGGAAATGCGCCACGATGTTCGCCCAGGCGCGCACGTCCGGCAGCCAGCAGATGGTTCCCCACGATACGAACACGCGGTCGAACGCGGCCGGTTCCGCGATTGCGCGCGGCGCGTCATACACGTCCGCCAATACGAACCGGGCCCGATCAGCCAGGCCCAATTCACCGGCCAGATCGCGCGCCGCCGTGATCGCGGCGGCAGAGAAATCGAGACCGACCACCTCCGCGCCCCGCTGCGCCAGCGCCAGCGAGTCGGTGCCGATATGGCATTGCAAATGCAGCACGCGCAGTCCGGCCACGGGTCCCAGTTCCGCCTCGACGATCGGCAACCGCCCCCGACCGCCGCGCAGATGCATCAGATCGTAGCCGCGCGGTCCGAGATGTATGGCCGCGCGTTCGTCCCAATTGGCGCGGTTCAGCCGCCGCCACTCTGGCTCGTTCGCTGCGCTCGTTTCACCTCCTGCCATGTTGCTTCCATCTCTTCCAGCGACATCTCGCTCAGTGTGTTTCCCGCCGAATCAGCGTGCCGTTCCATCGCGATGAAGCGGCGGGCGAACTTGCGGTTGGCCTGGCGGAGGCATTGCTCGGGATCGAGCGACAGTTTGCGGGCCAGGTTGGCAAGCACGAACAGCAGGTCGCCCACCTCATCGGCCAGCCGCTCCGGGTCGGCAGCGGGAAGTTCCGCGCGCAACTCGGCGGTCTCCTCGTCCAGCTTGTCCAGCACGGCATCGGCGTCCGGCCAGTCGAAGCCCACGCGGGCGGCGCGCGCGGTCAGCTTGGCGGCACGTGTGAGGGCAGGGAGCGACACCGGCACTCCGGCCAACGTGCCGCCCTCTGCCCGCGCGGCGCGTTCGGCGGATTTCTGTGCCTCCCACGCCTGCGACTGCGCGGCGGCGCTGCGCATCGCGGCGTCGCCAAATACGTGGGGATGGCGCCGCACCATCTTGTCGGCGATGGCGCGCGCCACGTCGGCAAACCCGAAGCGGCCTTCCTCTTCCGCCATGCGAGCGTGATAGACCACCTGGAACAGCAAATCGCCGAGTTCATCGGGCAGCGCGTCGAAGTCCCGCCGGGCGATTGCGTCCGCCACCTCGTACGCCTCCTCGATCGTGTAGGGCGCGATGGTGGCGAAGTGCTGCTCGCGATCCCACGGACAGCCGGTCGCCGGATGGCGCAGCGCAGCCATGATATCGAGCAGCCGGCGAAGCTCCGCCTCGGGTGATCGGATCTCGGTCATGCCCGCGCGATAGAGGCAGGTGAAGACGGACGCAAGCGCAGCCTTTCACACCCACGCCTGAACGCAGACCCCCGTCATTCCTGCACCGATATCATCACTCCCGCACCGGTATCGTCATTCCGGCGCCGATATCGTCATTCCCGCGAAAGCGGGAATCCACCAACAGCCCATGAAGCCACGACCGCGTCTTGCCCGCCCGCGGCAGCATGACGAGGGAGAATCAGCCTCTCAAACGGCCAGTATCAGATACCGTACACCTCATCCAGGCTCAGCCGGATCCCCGGCGGATCGAGCTCCACGTAGCCGTCGCCGACCACCATGGTTTCGATGCGATCACCGGCGCGGCGATGATGGATGATCTCGCGCCGCAGCGGGCGAACCAGCAGATAGTGCTGAACGGATGCAAGCCGGAAATAGTCAGCCAGCTTGCCGCCGGCGTCGATGCTCTGGGTACTCGGTGACAGAACCTCGACGATGACGACCGGGTTGGGCGCCGCGATGGCGTCATTGGCGATCGGGTCACCGCAATTGATCAGCGCGTCCGGCTCATAATCGGTGTCGTCGTCGATCTCCACTGTCATTCCATCGGGCGCGGCCTCACAGCGGAGCCCAGCCGCGCGAATTTCGCGATCGAAGGCATGCCAGATGCGGGCCTTCAGGCGCGCATGGACCCAGCGCTCGGGCGCCATCGCGACCGGTGCGCCGCCAACTCGTTCGAACCGACCCTTGGGCTGGGCTTCCACCCAGCTCCGGTATTCGGTGCGCGAGAGACGGGCTGCCATGCGTGAGAATAGGTGGAAGCGGTGCGCCGTAGTCAAGTGATCATCTGGCGCGCGATAGCTTGCGACACGCCCAATGCCTGCCCCGTGCCCTGGTCGGGACGCGGCGTGTAGCGGTTCATCATCTCCGGCTTGTCGGTGCAAATGCCGATGACCGGAAGCGTCACCAGCCGATCGAGCACAGCGCGGCGTTCCTCGTGCCAGATCATCACCAGCAGCCGTTGGTGCGCCGCGCGCGCGATCAGATCGGGCGTGACGAGGCGGTCCGGTGCG
>DATDIC010000475.1:0-7656 GCA_036521275.1 Acetobacteraceae bacterium | reverse complement strand
GCGGCCAGGATCGCCATCGGCCGGCGCGTCGGTCCGCATTCGGCGGCGATATCGCGCGGCCATCCGGCGGATACGCGAAAGGGCGCCACGGTCAGCGGCGGGATCGCCTTCGGCGAGCGCTGCCAGCCGCAGGCCGATATCCGCCGGCGCGTCGGGACGGCGCAGCGGGTCACGCTCCTCCAGCAGCGCGGCGAGATCGGCGGCCAGCGCTGTCTCGCCTGGCGTGCGGGCCGCCAACAGCATCGCCGCTAGCCGCGGATGCGCGCCGAGCGCCGCCATACGGCTGCCGGCGTCGGTGATGCGCCCTGTGGCGTCGAGCGCGCCAAGCTCAGTCAGCAGTGCGGTCGCGGCGGCCAGCGCGCCTTGCGGCGGCGCGTCGCGAAACGGCAGGTCGCCGGGCGCGGCGCCCCAGGCGGCGCAGTCGAGTGCCAGTCCCGACAACTCCGCCTCGAGGATCTCCGGCCGGTCGTGGGCCGCCAGGCCGCGGTGCAGCGCATTTGACCACAGCCGGATGGCGACGCCTGGTGCCTCACGCCCCGCGCGGCCGGCCCGTTGTTCCGCCGCCGCGCGAGAAATGCGCAGCGTCGTCAGCCGCGTCAGACCGGCGGAGGCGTCGAGCCGCGGCGCCCGGCGCCAGCCGCCATCGACCACGATCCGCACGCCAGGCACAGTCAGCGAGGTCGCGGCGATCGAGGTCGCCAGCACCACCCGCCGCCGTTCGGCCGGCCGCAGGGCACGGTCCTGCTCCGCCGGCGGCAGCTCGCCGTGCAGCGGCAGCACCAGTGCACCACAGTCCGCCAACGCCGCCTGGGTGCGGCGGATCTCCGCCATGCCGGGCAGGAAGGCGAGGATGTCGCCCTCGTGCTCCGCCAGCGCGGCACGCACTGTGCGGGCCATCGCGTCGGGCAGATCGCGCGGGCCGGGGACGTCGCGCGCCGCGTGGCGGACCTCGACCGGGAACATGCGGCCGGCGCTTTCGATGACGTCCGCGTCCAACATGCCGGCCAGACGCGCGCCGTCCACCGTGGCCGACATGGCGATCAGCCGCAGTTCAGGCCGCAGTACGCGCTGGAGGTCGCGGCATAGCGCGAGCGCCAGGTCGGATTCCAGCGAACGCTCGTGCACCTCGTCGAGGATCACCGCCGCGACGCCCTCCAGCCCCTGATCGCCAAGCAGGCGGCGGATCAGCAGGCCCTCGGTGACGACCTCGATGCAGGTTGCCGGCGAGACGGCGGCGTCGAGCCTGGTGCGATAACCGACGGTGCCGCCGACCGCCTCCCCAAGCAGCGACGCCATGCGGGTCGCCGCGGCGCGGGTGGCGAGCCGGCGCGGCTCGAGCATCACGATCGCTCCCTGGCCGCGCCATGACGCGTCGAGCAGGTTGAGCGGCACCAGGGTGGTCTTGCCGGCGCCGGGCGGCGCGACCAGGACGGCGTTGCGTCCATCCGCGAGGGACTTCAGCAGCGCCGGCAGGGCGTCAGTGACGGGCAATTCGGGGAGCATACTGGTGGTCCGGCGGATTCTGCGCCATATGCGCACGAAAGCCGCCGTCCGGGGACTCCATGCCGCTTGTGCTCAGAGCGATGCTGATCACGCTGCTCGCCTTCTGGAGCCTGCCGGCGGGCGCCTTGGAGAGCGCCCAGGTCGTCAGCTCGCGGGCCACTGCGTCGCTGGTCTCGGATGTCGATTCGGTGGCCCCCGGCCGTGCCTTTCGCGTCGGCCTGCGGCTGCAGCTCGCGACCGGGTGGCACACCTATTGGCAGAACCCTGGCGATGCCGGGATCCCACCGGAGCTGAATTTCGAGTTGCCCACCGGTGTGACGGCCGGACCGATTGTCTGGCCCACGCCGCAGCGGGTGCCCGAAGGGTCGCTGATGACCTATTCCTACACTGGCAGCGTGCTGCTGCCGGTGACTGTGACGCCCTCCGCTGCCGGCGCAATCAGCATCAAGGCGCACGCGAACTGGCTGGTCTGCCACGATATCTGCGTCCCGGAGGAGGGCGATTTCCGGCTCGATCTCCCGGCGGGGAACGGCTCGCCCTCGGCACAGGCTCCGCTGTTCGCCGCGTTCGACCGCGAGGTGCCGCGGCCTTCTCCCTGGCACGCGGTGGTCGGCAGGGATGGGACGCTGTTCGTACAGGGTCCCGAGCTGACCCCCGCCACTGTGGTGGACGCGTGGTTCATCCCGGATACCCCCGCCACGATCCACGACAGCGCTGCGCAGCCACTGACGGTCTGGCACGGCGGGTTCACGCTGGCGCTGCGGCCGGGCAAGGCGTTCCGGCCTGAGGGCGAACTGTCGGGTGTCCTGTCGATCCGTGACCGCAGCGGGCTCGAGACCGATGTTGTGCTGCGTGCCACCGCCGGCACCGTGCCCCCGCGACCGCCGACCATGGGTCTCCGGCGGCTTCTGGGGTTCGCGTTTCTGGGCGGATTGATCCTCAACCTGATGCCGTGCGTCTTCCCGGTGCTGGCGTTGAAGGTGGTCGGTCTTGCCGGGGCCGGGAAGGCGAAGGCCCGCTGGCAGGGGGTCGCCTACACAGCCGGCGTGCTGGTGGCATTCGCCGGCCTGGGTGCGGCGCTGCTGGCGGGGCGCGCCGCAGGCACGGCGGCCGGCTGGGGGTTCCAGTTCCAGTCCCCGGTGTTCGTGGCCGCCATGGCATGGCTGTTGTTCGCTGTCGGGCTCAACCTTTCCGGGGTCTATGAGTTGGGCACCGGGCTGGTACGCACCGGGCACGGCCTGGCCGCGCGCCCCGGACAACTCGGCAGCTTCTTCACCGGGCTGCTTGCCGTGGTGGTGGCGACGCCATGCACCGCGCCCTTCATGGGCGTCGCCATTGCCGCCGGCCTTGCCGCGCCACCGACGGTGACAATGCTGGTGTTTCTCGCGATGGGACTTGGCCTCGCGGCACCCTATGCATTGCTGGCGGCGATGCCCACCCTGTGGCGTTCGGCGCCGCGACCGGGACGCTGGATGGAAGTGCTGCGCCAGGCACTGGCGTTTCCGATGTATGGCGCGAGCGCCTGGCTGGTGTGGGTGGTGAGCGAGGAGGCCGGCCCGTCCGGCGTATTGGGCACCGCCGTTGGGTTGGTGCTGCTTGGCTTCGCCGGCTGGGTGCTGGGCATCACGCAGGGCAGCGCAGATCGCGGCCGGCGCATTGGCCAATCGGCCGCCACCGCCGCGCTGCTGGCGGCGCTGGCGGTGCTGAGCGGAATCGCGGTGGCACCGGCCGCGCCGTCCGATGTGGCGGAGTCAGGGGCGGAGCCGTTCAGTGCCTCTCGCCTTGCCGCGCTGCGTGCCGAGGGGCAGCCGGTGTTCGTCAACATGACCGCTGCCTGGTGCGTGACGTGCCTGGTGAATGAGCGAGTGGCGATCAGCAGCGACGCTGTGCGTCACGCGTTCGCCAATCATCATGTGACGTACTTGAAGGGTGACTGGACGCGTCAGGATCCGCAGATCACCGACTACCTGCGCGAGAACGGCCGGGATGGTGTACCGTTGTATGTGTATTACCCGCCGCGCGGCCAGCCGGCGGTGTTGCCGCAGATATTGACCGAGAACGCGTTGCTGAGTGAATTGGATCGCGGTTAGTATCTTTGTAAAGAAGACCGACGGGTTTGAAGTGTCCTATTGCGGTCAGCGGACGTTCGCTCCCGGAGAATGCCGACGGTCGATTGCGGCTTTAGCGGAAAATGAATTCCTTGTAGCCGCTTCTGGCGACCTCGTCCGTCGTCCGCCGGAAATTCACGCCGTTACCGTTATAGCCCAGGACGCGGCGCGCGGTTCGGCCCTCGACGTTGCGGTTCACGCCGGTCTGCCAGGAATCGACCTTCGAGGAGAGCAATTTCTCGGCCGCCTTGATGACGGTCCGGGTCCAATCGTCCACCTTGTCCGGCCTGGTTTCTACATGCGTGTAGTGATGCTCCTGCATGAACCGCAGCATGCCGGTTTGAAATTGCACGCTGTGTTCAATGGCCTGCGGAATATTGCCGCGGGCGGTGTGCGGGCCGAGCACCATCAGCATATTTGGAAAACCTTCCGCGAGCATCCCAAGATAGGTGCGCGGGCTTTCGGCCCATGAGTCCTTCAGCCGCAGTCCATTCGTGCCGCGGATGTCAATGCGATCGAAGGCGCCGGTCACCCCGTCAAAGCCGGTGGCGTAAATCAGGACGTCGAACTCGTACTCCTGCCGGGAGGTCTTGATGCCCTTCGGGTTGATGCACTCGATGGGTTCGTCTGCAAGCGTATCGACCAACGTCACGTTGTCACGGTTGTAGGCCTCGAAATACCCGCTTTCCAGCGGCACACGGCGAGTGCCGAAACCGTGGTCTTTCGGGATCAGCTGCTCCGCCACCTTCGGGTCCTTCACGCGCTGGCGGATCTTCCGGGCGATGAAATCGCTGATGGCCGCGTTGGCTTTCTCGTCAACCCCGGTATCGCGGAAATTGCCTAACCAGATGCCGAAGCCGGGTTCGCCGTACAGCTTCTCCCAGAACGCCTCGCGCTCCTCCGCTGGCACCTCCATCGTCTTGCGGGGGTCCGCCTGGTGAATGAACCACATCGCCGTCGTGGCGCAGTGGGCGTAGATCTCGTCATAGCGGGACTTGATCCGCTCCATCTCTGCTTTGCTGATCTTGGCGTTGTGCAGCGGCGCGGCCCAGTTCGGGCGCCGCTGGAAGACGGTGAGCTGCTTCGCCTGCCTGGCGATCTCGGGGATGGCCTGTATGGCGGTCGCTCCGGTGCCGATGATGCCGACGCGTTTGCCAGTGAAGTCCACCGGCGTGTGCGGCCCGCGCGCAGGGTGATAGGCGGGGCCGAGGAAGCGATCCCGCCCGGGAATGGCGGGGAGGGTGTGGGCGGACAGGATGCCGATGGCGGTGCACAGGAAGCGCGACTTCGCCTGCTGGCCGCTTTCCAGGGTCACAGTCCATTGATCCGCGACGTCATCCCAGTGCGCGGCCGTGACTGTGCTGCCGAATTGCATGTCCCGACGGAGGTCGAATTTGTCAGCGACATGGTTCAGATATTCTAGCGTGTCGGGCTGGGGGGAGAAATGCTCCTTCCAATCCCATTCCTGCATCAGCTCCTTCGAAAATGAATAGCCGTAGGTCCAGCTTTCCGAATCGAAGCGGGCGCCGGGATAGCGGTTCCAGTACCAGGTGCCGCCGAGGTTGCTGCCGGCTTCGAAGACGCGCGCGGTCATGCCGAGTTCGCGCAGGCGGTAGAGCATGAACATGCCGGAAATGCCGGCGCCGATGACAATCGCGTCGTATCTCGCGACCGCATCCTGAGCTGGTCGTTCCGCCACGACGTTCGTGTCCGGCATGGTGCGTCTCTCCTTTGGGCACGCGCGGTCAGTATCCGGGGCGTTTCCTGTCAATCAAGCGGTATTTGTCGCCGGCCGCTCCGGCGACCTTCGGCGTCTGCTGCTCCATGTTAGGCGGCCCCAGTCGCGGCATCATGCCGCGGCGCCTCCACCGTCGGGCGGCTGGCACAGTCGTCCAGGCAACCTTGCGATCACTCAGTGTGAGCAGGTTTGGTCGATGAAATCGAGCACGGCCGCCGATGATGTCGAGCAGCTACATTCGAGCGCACCCCTACCTTCCTGCGGTCGAGTGCAAGGGTCGGCTGGTCGCTGCGCCTGCCCGCAGGCAGCTTCGTCGCTGCCTGCGGGTCTGCGGCCCTCCCTCGCTTGTCCCGCTCGTCTGGGTGCGCCGGAAAACGCCCGGAGCGCCTCCCGATCGATGGTGATGCTGATCTCCCCGCTGCTCATGTGGACGCTGACCGTGCGGGGTATTGGTCAAGCAACCAGATTGATCGGGACGCGTGGATCAAGCCGCGCAAGCACCACGGTTTTGACATCGGCAAGCTGACGCCATTCGAGCTTACGACGGCCCTGTCCCAGACTATTACGTTCACCGTGGGGTGACGCAGCCAACAATGCCGCGCACGTGTGTAGACAGCGCCCACGACAAGCGCTGCATTGAGTGACCTCTGGCCATTATCCGTCAGGACGCCGGTGACGAGAGTTCAGGCACTCCCTCTGACCAGATCATGGGACAACAGTTATCTGACCCGCAATCTGTCGCCGAACTGCACGCCCGTGCAGCGCATGCCCGCCGATTGGCCCATTACATTGACCTCACGAGGCTAGCGAGCGGCTGCGTGATTATGCTGACGAGCTAGAGGCGCGAGCGGAGGCGATCGAAGCAGCAGGCGATAGCTGACACTTGCTGCCGGCACCAATTCTGTATCGAGAACTACACTGGCGGCGAATTTGCATCGGCCGACGTTGCAAAATCCTAGTTGGGCACCCTCACAAATGTGTGCCCACCCTGCCTTACTGCCAGTCGTAACCCATAAGAAGCTGACGGCCGAGAGAGCGCCTGGCGGAAGTCGGCATCGCGCACTCGCTTCGATGTACAAGTTTTTTGATTGAACGGTCGCAAAGGGTGTCTTAGCGTAACCTCGCTCGACAGTCGGGTAGAGAACAAACGGGGAGGAATTACAATGAACAGAGGGCGCTTGGGCGTTATTGCTTTCGCTTGTTCAATCGTCGCTAGTGGTGTAGCCGCCCAAACCACCAGCATGACCGTGATTGCATCGGGGCTGAATGGTCCACGCGGACTGAAGTTTGGTCCAGACGGCAATCTATACGTGGCCGAAGCGGGTACTGGCGGAACAAACGGGACTGTAGGAACGTGTGACCAAGTGCCTAGCCCGGTTGGCCCTTACACTGGCGGGAAGACAGCACGCATCTCGATGATCCGTCCCGATGGCACGCGCAGCACCGTGGTGGATCAACTGCCGTCCAGCCAAGATTCTTTGGGAGACATCTTGGGCGTGGCGGATATCGCCTTCATTGACGGCCAGCTATACGCTGCCCTTGCTGGCGGTGGATGCTCGCACGGGAATCCTGATATACCCAATGCCGTCATCAAGGTGGATCGTGATGCCGGGACATGGCAACAGGTCGCAGACCTGAGCCAATTCGTCATGCACCATCCAGCCGCTCATATTCAGCCGGCTGATTTCGAACCCGACGAGACATTCTACGGCATGATCGCGGCACGAGATACTCTCTACGTGGTTGGTCCAAACCATGGTCAAGTACTTGAGGTCAAACAAAACGGCCACATTCGCCAGTTGATCGACATCTCCGCCACACAAGGACACATCGTACCGACAGCCATTGCTGCCAACGGCGGGACATTCCACGTCGGAAACCTCAACACCTTCCCAATTATGCCGGGTACTTCGCAAATCCTCGACATATCCCGCAAAGGCGAGATTCTGCATGCAATGCCAGGGTTCACAACGGTTGTAGGGCTGGCCTACCGCAATCACCGGCCTTACGCCGTGGAGCTTTCGACCGAGCCAGGGAACCCGGCGCCAGGGGCCGGTAAGGTTGTTCGGCTGAGTGATTCGGGCGCCATCGAGGACGTTGCGACCGGACTGACGCTACCGACCGCGCTAACGTTTGGTCCAGACGGCAACCTCTACGTCTCAAACTTCGGTGCGGCCGGTCCGGGAAGCGGCGAGATCGTCCAAATCGCTTTAGGATCGTCGGAGTAGACGAAATGGAGGCGTTGTTATCGACGCCTCCATCGCTCTTCTTTTGCCGTGCGACCGCAGGATGACGCGTATTCCTCAA
>DATDIC010000474.1:0-2014 GCA_036521275.1 Acetobacteraceae bacterium | reverse complement strand
TCCCATTCGGTCTTTTCCTGGTAGCAACCGCCGCGAGCGCAGCGTCATTTTATGCGCACGTATATCTCGACAAGGAATACCACGTGCAAGAGCCGACGCTCGCGCGTTTCGCCTGGTTCCGGCGAAAACAGCAGCTTCACTTCGTCCACCACCTGCACGCCGACAGCAATTTCGCGGTCATCGACTTCTTCTGGGACAGACTGCTTGGCACCTACCGAAGGCCCGATGGCGATGCCGATTGACGCCGCCCGGGCGCGGGGTCTGTCATGATGGGACCAGCGAATTGCGGCCACCGGGAGACACGGGGATATCTCCGGGAGAGGTGGCTCCATTGGGCCTAAGTAGATTCCGAATCTGTCAGGCGAGACTTCTTTGGGTCTACGGTGGCGTCGAGGCGGGTGATGGACGTGCAAAGCAGCCCTCCGGATGGTTGCCTCAGGCCCGATCACACCTGTGCTCGCCCGAAAAGTTACTGCGTCGCGTTGGCTCACCGCGAAGGAACAGCCGGTGATCAACCCCGTAGCGCAGTTGCGTCATCTCCAACCCGGGCAGCCGAGGCGATAGAGCGTTCAGAAACTTGAAACGCTCGATACCCCAAGCATCGGTCTGCATAAAATTGCAAGCGCTGCATAGCAGCTAACAGGAGCAAAACATGGTCGACAAACTGAGTCCCGGCAGGCGTTGGGAGGCGTACCGGCCGTCCAAGGCCATCTGGTTCTGGTCCTGCGCCGCCTGCATCGTGGTTACGATCGTGGTCGGCTTCGTCTGGGGAGGGTGGGTGACTGGCGGGACCGCGACACGCATGGCAACTGACGCAGCCGAAGGCGGGCGGGCGCAATTGGCGGCGGCGACGTGTGTGGTCCGCTTCGAGCAGGGGCCGGATGCAGCGGCTCAACTTGCCGCCCTGAAAAAGGCCGACAGTTATGAGCGCGGCGACATAATCACGAAAAATGGCTGGGTCACGATGCCGGGTGATGCAACTCCCGTGTCAGGCGCAGCGGATATCTGCGCGCAGAAGCTGGTGGGCGCGGACCTGGCGACAACGAGCAAGGGGTAGTGGCCCGCGGCCGACTGAAACTCCAGCGGCACAATCGGGTTAGCCCCACCGAATAACGGGACGCCCAGTACGACCCGCGCGACGAGCATATCCTACGACGTCGGCGAAGAGTTGGCGCAGATGGCACGTCCGTGATCTGCGCGTGATGCGCCGTAAGTGGCTGCCATGCGGGTGTGGCAGTAAGGGCAGCCGTCGATGTTTTTCCAGGTTCAGGCCAGGACCTTGCTTTTGGACTCGATCGACCCGAGCAATTCGTTCCACGACTTGACGAAGCCCTTGGCTCCGTCGGATTGCAGTTGTGCCGATAGTGCGGCCAGGTCGATGCCGGCCTTCACGTGCGCGGCGAGCACCTTCTCCGCGTGGCCTCCGTCGCGCGACAGCGCGCTTGCGGTCTTGCCGTGATCCGCGAACGCCAGCAGCGTTTCTTCCGGCATCGTGTTCACCGTGTTTGGCGCCGCGAGACCGGCGATATACAGCGTGTCCGACGCGGTTTTATCCTTGGTGCCGGTGCTGGCGAACAACAGCCGCTGCGCCCGTGCGCCGACATTCGCCAGACGCTGAAACCGGTCGCTCTCCAGGATGTCGCGATAGGCCTTGTAGGCCTGCCCGCCGACCGCCATCCCGAGCGTGTTGCGCAATTCCGCTGGCACTTTACCGGTTACCGCGACGTCCCACCGGCTGACGAACAGCGAGGCGACCGAGCGGACATCGGCCGACAATCCCGCGGCGACGCGTCGTTCCAGCCCCTTCATATAGGCGGCGGCGGCAGCCTTGTACTGGTCGGTGGAAAACAGCAGCGTGACGTTGACCGGCACGCCGGCGAAGATCGAATCCTCGATCGCCGGCAAGCCTTCCGGGGTGCCGGGGATCTTGATGAACAGATTTGGCTTGTTCGCCTGCGCATGCAGCGCCTTGACCTGTTCCACGGTCGCCTTCGTGTCGTAGGCGAGCAGCGGG
>DATDIC010000473.1:0-5230 GCA_036521275.1 Acetobacteraceae bacterium | reverse complement strand
CGCCCCCGTCACGTAAATCGTATCCCCGTGCTTCGTCACGGTCGAAGTCGGCGCCTTGTATTTCTCCAGAAACGTCGCCAGCGGCTCGACCCGGATGATCTCTCTTTTCATGACAACCTCTCTCTCGCGAGCCGCGGAAATCACGGCGAAGACACTCCGACACGCGCCATATCTATGGTCGCCCGCCCATGCCGTCGCGCGGGATCGCTTCGATCGTGATCGAACTATGCGCGCTTCGCCGAAACTGCGGAACAACGCGACACAACGGCATGGACACGGCACCGAAAATTGTCGCCCCGCTCGTCGGTGATCCTGCGCGCGCCAATGTTCTCGCCGCCCCGGCCTGGACTGGAGCGAACCGCGGCCGCACCTCGTCGGTGCCGCTCTCCTCGACCATGCTCACCGGACCCGCGGGGCCGGCGACTTCGGCTGTTGCACCCCTGCTATACCCTCCGGCATGACCCCGTGGATCGCCCCCCTTCCGGTCGCCGTCCCGCTTTCCGTCGCCGGCCTGCTGCTGCTGTGCAACCGCCTGCTCCCCGGCCGTCTGCCCGACGTCATCGCGCTCGCCACCGCGCTCGCCGCCGCGCTTGCCGGCGCTTGGCTGCTGCACGCCACCGCAGCCGCCCCGCTCACCTACTGGTTCGGCGGCTGGACCCCGCGCGACGGCCGCGTCATCGGCATCGCCTTCACCATCGACCAGGCCGGTGCGTTGCTCAGCCTGTTCATCGCCGCCCTGGTCGCCGCCACCTTCGTCTTCGCCTGGGGCTTCTTCGCGGAAGTGGGCACCCAGTTCCACGCCATGATGCTGGTCTTCATGGCAGCGATGATCGGTTTCGTCTGCACCCATGACCTGTTCAACTTGTTCGTCTGGTTCGAGGTCATGAGCGTCGCCGCCTTCGCGCTCACCGCCTACCGGCTCCACGTTCCGGCTTTGGAAGGCGCACTCACCTTCACGGTCACCAATGGCCTCGGCAGCTACCTGATGCTGGGCGGCATCGGCCTGCTCTACGCCCCCGCCGGTGCGCTGGACTTCGGCGCACTCGAAGAATTCGTCCGCGGCTCCCCACACTCGCCGGTGGTCGCGGCGGGATTCTGTTTGCTGGCCACCGCCCTGCTGATCAAGGGCGCCATGGTGCCGCTGCACTTCTGGCTCTCCGACGCCCACTCCGTCGCTCCCAGCCCGCTCTCGGTGATCTTTTCCGGCATCATGGTGCCCCTCGGCCTGTTCGGCGTGCTGCGGCTGCTCTGGACCGTCTTCGCCCCCGACCCCGCCGTGCAGCAGGTTGCCCACACGCTGCTGCTGTGGCTCGGGGCCGTCACCGCGATCATTGGCGGCCTGGCCGCCGCCAGGCAGCGGCACCTCAAGCGCATGCTGGCCTTCTCCACCATCGCCCACATGGGGATTTTGCTCATTGCGCTGGCGCTGCTCACGCCCGCCGCGCTGCCCGGCTTCTTCACCTATCTGGTCGGCCACGGCCTGGTGAAGTCAGCCCTGTTCATGATTGCCGGCATCTGCCTGGCCAGCCTGGGCGGCATCGATGAGCTCGGCCTGCGCGGCGTCGGCCGGCAGATCTGGCCGGTCGGCTTGGCCGCCGCGCTGGGCGCCCTGCTGCTCGGTGGACTGCCGGTTGGCATGATGGACGCTGGCACCGAGGCGATCGACGCTGCCACCACCCAGGCTGGGCACGGCTGGATCGACATCCCCATCATCCTCGCCGCTGGCCTCACCGGCGCCGCCGTCCTCCGCGCCACTGCCCGGATCTTTGCCGGCCTCGGTCCCACGCCCGGCGAGGAAGCCCGCGCCCCCACGGACCAGGAGCAGGAATCCGCCGATCGCCCGGTCTGGCTGATGTTGGCCCCTGCCCTGCTGCTGCTTGCTGGCGCGCTCTGCCCGAAGCACGCCGCGGACGCCTTCTCCCACCGGATTGCCGCGTCGTTCCTGGTTTCCAGCGGATTGCCTCATCCCGACATCCCCCACCTGCAACCACCCCATCCGTTCGTCCCCTGGGCGTCGCTGGCCATGACCCTCTGCGTTGCCGGATTCGATCTCTGGCGCCACCGCTTGCCGCGCCCGTTCGTCCGGCTGGTGGACCAGGCGAGTTGGCCACTTTTCGGCGCTGTATCGTGGCTGCACACAGGCCTGGTCGGCGATTACGTGGTCTGGATCGTCATCGGCCTGGCGCTGTTCACCGCGGGCTTTGCACTGAGCTGACAGGGGACGCTTGGCTGGTCACGTGATCCATCCAGGCGACAGCCTGCAAAATCCGGGTGTTGCCTGGATTCCCGCAATGCACGGGAACCACAAACGTGAGTCATCCGGGTTATGCATCGCGTCATGCCCGCGAAAGCGGGCATCCAGGCGAGAGCCCACAAAATCCCGGGGGTTGCCCGGATTCCCGCAATGCGCGGGAACGACAAACGTGGGTAGTGGATCAGTTTGAACCAACCGTAACGATCTCGCTTGGCTGATCCCGGGCTGCACAAGCCCCGCCTCCGTGGCATATTCCGCCCATGTCCATCGAAGCGATTACACGCGACCTGTTCGACCGCTGGGAACGGGTCTGGCACGGCGGCGAGTTCGAGCTGATCCCTAGCTGCGTTGCCCCCACTTACATCCGCCACGATCAGCTCGGGGACAGGACGGTCACACCAGACTCCTATGCAGGCGAGTTGGCCAGGGTGCGGGCGGACCGGCCAGGCATCCGCGTGGCGGTCTATGACCACGCCTTCAAAGGCAACAGGGCATGGTATCGTTTCGAGTTTCGGTGGACCGACCCTCAGACGGGCGAAGCGAAGACGCAGGCCGGTATGCAGTCTTACCGGATCGAGCACGGAAAGCTGGCCGAAACCTGGATATCGCTGCTGCCCGTGGGATCAACGTGGCCTGATCCCGTTGCACAGGAGACATGGACCAGCTCGCCTCCCATGCCGGTTGAATGAAGCGAGCCCGGCACTTCCAGACCGGGTCGGATTCCAAACTGACTCACTACCCAAACGTGAGTCATCCTCAATGCTATCTGGTATTGTGCATCCCGTCATGCCCGCGAAAGCGGGCATCCAGGCGAGAGCCCACAAAATCCCGGGGGTTGCCCGGATTCCCGCAATGCGCGGGAACGACAAACGCGAGTCATCCTCAATGCTATCTGGTATTGTGCATCCCGTCATGCCCGCGAAAGCGGGCATCCAGCGACAGCCCCGTGCAACTGCGATCTTGGCGCGGATGATCGCCGGCGCGGGCATGAAGGAGAGTCTGCCTCTCGAACGGCTGGTATAAATTCGTCCTGAAACTCTTGGTTCGTATCCGGGAGGCCCCAGGGACTGCACCTCAATGTTCGTGCATTCAGCTCCGACCTGCAAGATCGGGTAACAGCACCGCCAAGTGTTCGATAGAATGGCCCCGACAAACTGATTACGTTGCAGACGATCGGCGTGAAGCTGGGGATTAATCGAAGTCACGGAGGAGATGATCGCGGCCGGAGTTGAGAAATTACCCGCTTTGCGCTTCCGGAACGCAGTTGGAGGGAGTGGGAGCAGCCGGCAGCGGTGCCGGGTAACGTTTCGTATAAAGAAAAAGGTGTTGATTCACAAACATATCGAACCTACTCAATAGCCTCTCTACTTTGGTTTTATGGAAAGGATTGCTTCCGTTTCACGCTGAATGCGGCCGATTGCCTCAATCATTGCACCTTCGGCGCCACAAACATTTGCCCGCACCTCCAGCGCGATGAATTTCGCTCGTACCGATTGGACCTGTGTCACGGCCTCACTCAACAACACTTCCAACCGTAACTTACGCCCGATCATGCCATCAGACGAACAACCTACCCCCTCAACCGCACCAGCAGCGCATCGAGCTGATCGAGATCGCGGTAATGAATCCGCACGCTGCCACCGCCTGCCCCAGCCGCAATCTCAACCAGCAGCCCCAGCTCCGCCGTCAACTCGCGCGCCAGCATCTCGATGTTCGGATCCCTGTGCACCTCCGGCGGTTCCGCACGCGGCCGGCGAGCCACCAGCGCCTCGGTCTGCCGCACCGACAAACCACGTCCCATCACCTCGCCCAGCGCCGCCACCGGCGACGGATGCGACAGCAACGCCCGTGCATGCCCGGCCGTCACATCCCCGGCCAGCACCGCCTGCTTGATGGCCGGCGGCAAATTCAGCAGCCGCAGCATATTGGCGATATGCGAGCGCGACTTGCCGACCGCCTGCGCCAGCGTCTCCTGCGTCAGCCCGAACTCCTCCAGAAGTTGGTTGTACCCCTCCGCCTCCTCCAGCGGATTGAGGTCCTGCCGCTGCAAATTCTCGACCAGCGCCGCCGCCATGGCGTCCGAATTGCCCAGCGCCCGCACCAGCACGGGCACCTCGTGTAGCCCAGCCTGGGCCGCCGCCCGCCATCGCCGCTCCCCGGCAATGATCTCGAACCGCCCATCCCTGCCCGGGTGCGGCCGCACCAGCAGCGGCTGCAATATGCCGCGCGCCCGTATGGAATCCGCCAGTTCCTGCAACGCCCCCTGATCCATGCTCCGTCGCGGCTGGAACGCCCCCGGCTCCAGCAGATCGAGCGGCACCTGCCGTATCCCGCCATCACCCGGCTCCGGTGCCAGCGCCGCCTCGCCCAGCAGCGCCGCGAGCCCGCGCCCCAGCCGAGGTCCGGAATCCTTTACGCTCATGATGCTGCTTCCATGTTTTGCGGTCGTTCTCGTCGCAACAACTCACCCGCCAGCTTCACATACGCCTGCGCTCCCGGCGAGCGGAAATCGTACAGCAGCACCGGCTTGCCATGACTCGGCGCCTCGGTGATGCGAATGTTGCGTGGTATAACTGTCTCATATACAACAGAACCAAAATAGCTGCGAGCGTCGTTCGCCACCAGCTCGGACAGGCTGTTGCGCCGATCAAACATTGTCAGCACGATGCCCTGCAGCCGCAAGGTCGGATTGAACCCGCGCCGCACCGCATCCACCGTCCGCATCATCCCGCTGATCCCCTCCAATGCGTAGAACTCGCATTGCAGCGGCACCAGCACCGCATCCGCCGCCACCAGCGCGTTCACGGTCAGCAGCCCGAGGCTGGGCGGGCAATCGATCAGCACGAAGCCATACTCACCGGGCGATGTCCGCAGCGGCGCCAGCGCATCCCGCAGCCGATATTCCCGCCGCTCCAGCGCCACCAACTCCAGCTCCGCCCCGGTCAGATCCGGCTCCGCTGGAATGACGCGCAATTT
>DATDIC010000472.1:0-6971 GCA_036521275.1 Acetobacteraceae bacterium | reverse complement strand
GCTCCAGCGTGCGCGCACTTGGGCGAGCCGGTCGGCGAACACTCCTTGAGGGCCGAACAGGCATTGGAACGCGGCGCGCAAGGTCATGATCTGCTCCTTGTCGAAGCCCCGGCGCTTCAGCCCGATCACGTTCAGTCCTGCCAGCCGCGCGCGGTTGCCGATCACGCTGCCGAACGGGATGACGTCAGCTTCGACCCCGGACACGCCGCCGATCATCGCCGCGCGGCCGATCCGGACATATTGGTGGATCGCTGCCGATCCGCCGATCACTGCATGATCAGCGATGCTGACGTGGCCACCCATTACCACGTTATTGGCGATGATGACGTGCTGACCCACCGTGCAGTCATGCGCCACATGCGCCACCGCCATCAGCATGCAATCGGCGCCGACGCGGGTTATTCGCTTGCCGGTCACTGTACCGCGATGGATCGTGCAATGCTCGCGCACATGTGTCCGGTCGCCGATTTCGCATCGGGTGGGTTCGCCGCGGTATTTCAGGTCCTGCGGTTCCAGGCCGACCGTGCAGAACGGATACAGCACCACGTCGCGTCCGATATTCGTGTGTCCATCGACGACGACGTGCGAGATCAAGCGAGCGCCGTCCTCGATCACTACGTGCGGACCAACCGAGCAAAACGGGCCGATCCGCACGCCGCGACCGAGTTCCGCTCCACGCGCGACAACCGCGGTGGGGTGGATCGCCTCTGCGGCGGACGCGCGTTCAAGCCGTGCAGCTACCATGTCCATGCAACGCGGGCCCCTTTGAGCGCTCGACGATCTGATAACGCAGGCTAGGGGTGGCGCCGAGGGCCGACCAACTCAATCATTGTTGCCGGATATTTCGTGCGGTGCTTGTGGTGCGGGCGCGTGGAATGGATGGTTCTCCGTCGTCATGTCGCAGCGGGCATCGACGGCAAGGTCGCGGTTGCATGGGGCTGTGGTTGGATTCCCGCTTTTCGCGGGAATGACGGGGACTGCGGATGACGGGGGGAAACGGGATGACGGGAAGTCGGAATGCCTTCCGACTAGCAGTTCTGTAGCATGTGTAACCATATGGGATTATCGAGCGGCGAGGCGGGCCGAAGGCACGTTTGCGCCGCCTTCGCCGATAATGGCGAACGGGGCCCAGAAGAACGGGTGGGCCAAATTGGCTTGTCCCTGAGTGGCGGTCTGCAGCAATGAAAGCTGCGAATCGCGCAGGGCAGCGGCGACCCCGACGCCTGGATTGTCCTTGATCCGGCCCAGCGTGTCGGCGACGAGATAGGCGGCGACCTTGTCGCTCACGTCCCAGTGGGTGACCATCAGACCGCGGGCGCCGGCAAAGAAGAAGGCGCGCGCCAGGCCGGACAGGCTTTCGCCCGCCGTGGTGCCGCCGGGGCCACCGGAATTGCAGGCCGATAAAATCACCAGATTGGCATCCAGGTCCATCCCGACCACGTCGGTGGCGGTGAGCAGGGCGCCGCGGGCACTCGCAGCACCCAGCGGGACAGAGGTGATGATGGCCGGCTCGCTCTGGCAACGCAGCTCGGAGGGCAGCAGCGCGTGCGTGGCGAAATGCAGAATGCGGTAATCCTTGAGCGAGGTTTTCAGCACCGCCGGGGCGGTGAAAGCGCGTCCCAGCAGCTCGTCCGACGGGCTGGCGCCAAGAATTTGGCGAGCCACGTCCAGTTCCTTGGCGGCGAAGGGCAGGGCGGGCAGTTCACCGAATAATTGGGCGCTTTCGGCACAGGCAGGTCCGGGGAACAAGGCCTGGGCCTGCGCCGGTGTGGGGGGCACGAAATCACCAAACCCGAACCAGGGGTGCGCGGCGCGGGAATCGCCGGCAATCTTGCGTAGGCTGACGAAGTTGCTGGGTGCCGGCACGTGGGCGATGGCCAATTTGCGCACCAGCCAGGGTGCGGCGGCCAGGTTGTCGGGCTGGGCGGGGCCGGTCAGCAGCACCTCGAATGGGATCGACAGCAACGGACCGGACGGGGCGACCACCAGCGCCGTCTCGTTATCGAGCGCCGGAGCGGCGAAGCCGCCGAGGGTCGCGTCGTACAACTCGCGGGCGGCGGCAATGTTGAAGGTGGGCAGGCCGGAGGCGGTGAGTTCGATGCTCGCCCGGGTATCGTGCACCAGCTTCGCCATCCGCGCTGATCCACCATCCACCTTGGCGATCGCGATGGTGTTGTCGCGCAACAGGAAGGCCCAGCCGTCCTTGGCGCCGAGGACGATCGAGACGAACGCCTCACGCGGGTGCAGCGCCGACAGGACCGCCGAGGCCGGCACGACCTGCTGAACAAGCTGGCCGTAATTGGGCGAGGCGGCCTGCAAGGCTGCGTCGGCCGATGCCAGGGTGGCCTGTGCGGCGTCGATTTGCTTATCGAGATCGGCAGTGACGCCGGACCCCAGGGCGCTGCCACCCGATGATCCGGCCGTTTGGGCTGCCGCAAGTTCGTCGCGCTGGCGGTAGAGGGTCTGCAACTTTGCGTTGGCGTCTTCGCGGTTCTTGATCGCCGCGGCCACCTTCGGGTCGCGAGCATTCTCCTGCAACCGGGCACTCGCCTGCGCGATCTGCTGACTGGTGATGCCTGCCTGGGCGAGTTGGGCCGCGACGAACATTTCGCCGAGCAGGACCTGCTTTTGGGCGGGCTGCTTGTTGGCCGAGGCGGCAAAAGCATCCAGGCAGGGGCTTATCAAAGCTGGCACGACGCCGGCTTTCAGAGTGACCAGCGCGTTGGCGGCATTGCGGCAGATCGGCAGGGCCGTATCGGTATCGCCCTGCCGGACGAGTTGCGCCGCGCGCAGCAGGTAGGTCTCAGCCAGCGGTTTGGAATCCGGCAGAGCCTGGCTGAACGCGGCGGTGGATTGCGAGAGGTTGCTGAGCGCGAGCGACGGGTCCCCGGCAGCTTCGGCGGTGACGCCGGCGGTTCGGTAGAGTCGGGCTTGCACGATCGGGCGAGCCAGGCCGCTGCTCTGGGCGAGCTGATTGGCCGAAACGAGCATCGCCTGGCTTTCGTTTACCTGGCCGAGCAGGCGCAGGACCAGCGCCTCGTAGCGCCGCGTTTCGATCAGACCGAGCAAGGCACCGCGCGCCGCTGGATCTGCCAGCATGTCCTGATCCGGCACGAGGTCGGGCGCAATTCGGGCGGCGGGGGAGAATTCGCCGACCTTCTGCCTGATGGGAGCGCGTGCGCGCAGCACACTGGGCGGGACGAGGTTTGTGTAGCCCGCATCTGCCTGTCGCAGCAGCGTCAACGCCTGGTCGGTCTGGCCGCGGTTGAGGGCGTCGAGTGCGCGATAATGCGCGAGCCGCGGCACGGCGCTCGGGTCGGTCGAATTTGGTGCCAGACGCGCGGCCTCGGTGAACAAAGCATTCGATTCGCTCAAGGAACCATTATTGGAGAGTTGCAGTGCGAGCGTCATCAACGCGGTGGATGTAGCGGGATTGTTCCTGCCGAGGGCTTTCTGCTGCACGGCGACCGCCGCCCGGAACGCTGCTTCGGCGGCGGCCGGGTTGTCCGACAGATTGGCGCGGGTGCCGGCCGCCATCAGTTCATCGAACTGACCGATATCGCCGGATCTGAAGGCTTGGGCGGCGAGGCGCTGGGCGAGCACGGCGTCTGCTGCGGAGTTCGGCAGGATGGTGCCGGCGCGTACCAACCCCGACTGCACGCCGATGGAGCGTTCCATGACATTGGCGGCGGGCAGCACACCGTCAGCGTACCAGGCATGTCCGTTGACCAGTGCGACCATTGCGACGTGCGGCCAACCGCCGACCCGCTGGGTGCATTGCAGCATCTCGGCAGGCTGGTCGCCAAGAATGCTGGTCGCGGTTGGCGGTGAGCAATTGTATCGCTGGTCGATGCCGGCGCGCCACGTGCTGGAGGTCGCCAGCTCGCTGAGCTGGGATTGGCTCGCAGCGGGGCCAGGACGCACGCGCGCGCTGGGTTGTTGCCAACTGCCGCAATAGACGTCGGCACCGCCGGTCCCGGAGGGCGACTGGGTGCAGGCTTCATGCACCGAATTTTCGCCAAGCGAGAGCTGGGCTGTCGGCTTGGAACCGCCGAGAAAGTGTACATAGGCGGAGGGCGGTGGCACCGCGCAGGCGGCCAGGGGTGCAAGCGCGAGTGCGATCAGGCGAGACGCGCGGCGCATCTCAGTAGTCCTCGTCCGATACGACGGGCAGCAGCAGGTCGTCGTCATCGTTGGGATCACCGGCCGTGCCCAGCGAGAAATCGTTCAACGGATCGCCGCCCGGAAGGGTCAGGGCGGGCAGAAGGACACAGCTCACCGAGCCGATCGCACAGTTGTTGAAGCGGAATGCGGCATTCCTACCGGGCTCGATGCTGCCCGCGCCAGCCGCTTGCACCCCGTTTATGCCGCTGATCGTGCCGAACAGGTTGGCGCTGCCGCCGACACCGGAAAACAGCACGTCGAGCGAGCGGACAAACACATTGCCGGAAATCGTATCGGCGCCGTTGATCTGCAGCACGAGCCAGGTGTTCAGGCCTTGAAGATCCTGGAAACTGATGTTGTGGCCCGGCGCGGCATCGATGCCCAGGATGCTCGGGCCACCGTTGATGCCGGTGATCGTACTGGTGCCGAGCTGCCTGACACCGGTCAGATAGGCGCCCTCTCCTCCGAAGGCCGCTCGATCCACCAACGGATTGTTGGTCAGGGTCAGCACGAGCCCGACCGGCCGCGCTTCTCCGCCGGTCGCGATCACCGCGCCGTTGGCGAGCGTGATCTCGAACGGGTTGTCGTTGATGAGCATAAGCGGTGCGGCGAGCCGGCCGCTGAGTTCCAGATTGACCGCGTCATTGACCGCGAGCGTCTGGCCGGCGCTGAAGCCGCCGATCTGGGCGATCTGGTTGGTGCCGATCAGGCTGGCGCTTGCTCCGGCGCGGCCGGTCAGCAGCGGGGTGATGAGGCTGCCGTTTTCGTTGATCGCACCGGCGGCACTGAGCGTGAGGCTTTGGGTCGCGTTGACGCGGCCGTCCAGGGTCATGGAGTTCGCGTTGAGGCTGGCGGTTCCGGCGGTGACCGCGCCTTCGATGGCGAGGTTGCCACCGGCGGCGACGGCAAGACTGCCGCTGACGTTCACTGTCCCGGCAGGGGCGAGTGTTATCGTACCGCCGTTCAGGCTCGCTGCGCCGGCGTTGACGGCGCCTTCCACAGTGAGCGGGCCGGCGGTTGTGGCGGTCACGCTGTTGGTCGCACTGAGCGTTCCGGGAACGTCGATGGAGCCGCCGGTCAGTGTGGCGGTGCCGGTGTCGATTGCACCTTGGATAGAGAGCAGGCCAGTTGCGGTTGCTGCGACATTGGTCCTGGCGGTGAGCGTACCGGCGATACCGATGAAGGCACCGGACAGCGTGGCGCTACCGGTGTTGATCACGCCTTCCACCGTGAGCGGGCCTGTTGCGGCAGCGGCGGCGCTGGTGCTGGCGTTGAGGGCGCCGCTGATGTCGATCGATGCACCGGATAGCGTGGCCGCGCCGGTATTGATTGCGCCTTGTACGGTGAGCGGGCCGCTTGCTGTCGCCGCGGTGCTGATGCTGGCGTTGAGGAAGCCGACAATGTTGATCGAGCCGGCGGTCAGCAGCGCACTGCCGGCATCAACTACTCCTGAGAGAACGAACGCGTTATTTGCGGTTGCCATAAAGGTGCCGGCCGTGGCCGCCACGGCGGCGCCGGATATGCCGAGGTTCGTGGCTGTGAGTGCCACATTGCCCGTGCGGGTGGCGTCCAGTCCGGCATGCAGGATGCCGGCGATGGTGAGGTCGCCGTTGCTGATGGTGATGGTGGCGGTCGGGTTGGGGTTGACCACGATGGGCGTGCCGTCGGTGTTGGCGGCAACGGTTGCGGCGGGGGCGGCGCCGGCCAGCACGGCACCACCGGTGGGGATCACCAGCGAGGGGCCGTTGTCGAAGAAGAATTCCTGGGTGGCGGTTGCGGCCGCCAGCGTGCCGATCTGGTTGACGTTGCCGAGCCAGACCGAGGCACGGGCGAGCGGGTTGGTGGGGATGGTGCCGGGCGCGTTGCCGCCGGCCTCGGTGCCGGGGATGGCGCCGGCCTGGGCGATCAGGACCGGGGCCGCGATGCTGCCGGCGGTCTCGTAGACGTTGCCGGTGGCCTGCAGGTTGGCAATGGTTGCGGCGGAAATCAGGTTGGCGATGTCGAGGTCGGCGATTCCGTAGCCGCCACCGGCGGTAGGAGCAACGGCGATGGTGACGCCGGCGCGGGCGTCCTGCACCAGACCGGAGACGGTGAGCGCCGAGCCGTCGTGCAGTGCGAAGCCGGGGGTGGGATCGCCGGCCGTGGTGTCGCTGGCGAATGGTCCGAGGTAGGCGATCTGGTTGCCGGTGTGCGGGTTGGCGCCGGTCAGGCTGGTGTGCCAGCCGGACCTGCCAGTGAGCAGCGTGGCGCCGATCTGGCCGGTCTCGTCGATCTGGGTGAAGGCGGTGAGCGAGACGATGCCAGCCAGTCCGGCGGCGGGTGGGCCATCGCCCCAGATGGTGCCGGGGATTTCGATGCTGCCGGTGTTGGCGGTGATGTTGGCGCTGCCGGCGTTGGCGGCGAACACCCCGCCGGTGACGAATACGTTGTTGGCGGTGAGCAGGTCGTTGCCGGTACGGGTGGCGTCCAGGCCGGCATGCAGGAGGCCGGCGATGGAGAGGTCGCCGTTGCTGATGGTGATGGTTGCGGTCGGGTTGGGGTTGACCACGATCGGCGTGCCGTCGGTGTTGGCGGCGACGGTCGCGGCGGGCGCGGCGCCGGCCAACACGGCGCCGCCGGTGGGGATCAGCAGCGAGGGGGCGTTGTCGAGGAAGAATTCCTGGGTGGCGGTGGCGGCGGCCAGGGTGCCGATCTGGTTGACGTTGCCGAGCCAGACCGAAGCACGGGCGAGCGGGTTGGTGGGGATGGTGCCGGGGGTGTTGCCGCCGGCCTCGGTGCTGGGGATGGCGCCGGCCTGGGCGATCAGG
>DATDIC010000471.1:0-5278 GCA_036521275.1 Acetobacteraceae bacterium | reverse complement strand
GCCGGACATAACGTGCTTGATCGCGCCGTCTTTTCCGGCGGCATCCATGGCTTGGAAAATCAGCAGGACGGCATAGCGATTAGACGCGTATAGAAGCTGCTGCTGCGAGCTGAGCCCCGCCACGTGGTCCGCCAACACCTCATGGTACTGCTCTTTCGATTTGTAGAGAGGGGCTACCATCGTCGGCCACTTGTGGAGGTCCACTTTGCCGCCCGGCACGCAGAAGTCCGTTGAACGGATATTCACCGTCGTTCCTTTCGCCTACGGGCTGCGGCCCAGGTGCTCCTAAAACGCCGGAACATTGGTGCCTTAACCAATTCCATGACGATGACTTTGATTCTAACGGTCGTCGAAAGCTAACCCTAGAGCATCATCACCAGGCCGCCGCTCACCATCACGCCGCCGCGCATCATCACCATCAGGCGGCCCATCATCACGATCTCGGCGAGCACGAAGACGCCAAGAAGAAGGCAACCGCGGCACACGAACATAGCGAGCTTGCCCACAAACATACCACGACCGCCCACGGTCATTCTCACAAGTAATGATGAAACGAGGGGACGGCTGGGCCGTCTTCTCGTTTCGCCGCGGGGCCGTCCGAAACGACAACTCCACAGCGTTTGGCGGCATTGGCGCCCCTCGTCGGTTCGATGTCGAATGAAGATGCGCTCGAACTCGGCGAATCCTTCTGCTCGAAGAGATTCGCACCCCATAGCGTAACAGTCGGGCTGCACGACAAAGCCCAGGTGAGGAAAGGCTTGAGGGCGGCGGCCGGCAGAGCGACATGGTGCCGCCGTGAAAGGCAGCGCCAACCCCGACCGCCCACGATGGATGTTTGCGTCTTTGCGAGGCTTGCGCGCGGGTTGGCTGCCGCATGACCTGATCGCTGGCCTGCTGCTCACCGCGATCGCCGTGCCGGAACAGCTCGCCACCGCACGGCTCGCCGGACTGCCGCCGGAAACCGGCCTGATCGCGTTCATCGCGGGCTCACTCGCGTTCGCGATCTTCGGCGCCAACCGGTTTCTCTCGGCCGGGGCTGATTCGACGATCGCGCCCATTTTTGCTGGCGGGCTCGCCGTAATTGCCACGACGGGCACGGTCGAGTACGCGCATCTTGCAGCACTGCTGGCGCTGATGGTGGGCACGATCCTGATCGTCGCCGCGCTGCTGCGCGCGGGCTGGATTGCCGACTTGCTGTCGATCCCGGTCACGACCGGATTTCTCGCCGGCGTTGCGACGCATATCGTTGTCGGCCAGTTGCCCGCGCTTCTCGGCGTGCCAGGTGCCTCGGGTACCCTGGCCTTTCGGTTTCTCGCCGTTCTGGCCGAGGCCGCCGCCGCCAACCCCTACGCCTTGGCGATCGGCTTGGTGGCGATCGGCGCTACCCTGCTGACGGAGCGGCTGGCGCCGCATGTTCCCGGCGCGCTGATCGCGATCCTGGCGTCGGCGGCGGCCGTGGCCGCGTTCCATCTGCAAGGCGCGGGGGTCGCGATGCTCGCCCCGCTACCGCCTGGTCTGCCGCACCCCAGCCGGGCCGCCCTTACGGGAACGCAGGACATTGTCAGGCTGGCGCCACTGGCCGGAATCGTCGCACTGGTCTGCATAATGCAGACCGCGACTGTCGTTCGGGCATTTGCAGGAGACGGCGGTGAGCTGGCGCCGGTCAGCCCGAACTTCGCCGGCATCGGCGTGGGCTGCTTGTTTTCGGGGCTATTCGGCGCTTTCGCGGTCAACGCCAGCCCACCCCGTACGGCAGCTGTCGTCGAAGCGGGTGGCCGTTCGCAGGTCACCTCGCTGATCGCGGTCGGCTGTATCATGGTGCTGGTGGTTTGGGGCGGCGCGTTGATCGGCGCCGTGCCGCAGGCCGCGCTCGCCGGCGTCCTGATCGCGATCGCGGTCCGCATTTTCCGTTTCCGCGAGATGGCGCGCATCCTGCGCCGCGGCGGGTGGGAGATCCTGCTCGTCCTCACCACTGGTGCCTTGGTCGTGGCCCTGCCGATCGAGACGGGGATGCTGTGCAGCATCGTGCTCTCTCTGCTGCAAAGCTTCTATGCCGTGGCGCGGCCGCTGTGCGCCGAGCTGGCGCGCGCCCCTGGAAGCACGGTGTGGTGGCCACCCACCCCGGGGGAGTCCGGCGAGCACGAGCCAGGCATATTGGTCTTCGCGCCGGCAGCGCCGCTCAACTCACCAACGCGGTGAATATCTGTCGCCGACTGCAAGCGGCGGTAGCGTCCGCGCCTGAGCCGGTACGCCTGCTCGTCATCGAGGCAAGCGGTATCGTTGGCATCGACTACACCGGCTCACGCATCCTGCAGGAGACGGTTGTCGCGCTCCACGCACGTGGGATAGCTGTCGCGCTGGCGCGCCTGGCGGCGGAGCGCGCGCAGATCCAGGCGGAACAGACCGGATTGCTCGCCTGCTTGGGAACAGCGCACGTCTTCAAGTCGGTGGAGGATGCCGTCCAGGCGGCGCGGAGTGGCCCACGTCCTTAGATGACGGTCCACCCCGGATATGTGGCGAATCCAAGGGCGCGATACGTGATCGAATCATCTGACGCCTCATCCTGTGCGCGCACCCTCCCGTTAGCACACGTCGCCTCAGCGCAGCGCCAGCAGCTTTGGACGCGAGCGGATGCTTGATCGGACAGATCGGCTTGGGACAGGGCTTCATTCTGGCAAACGGTCGTTTGACGAAGTGATACTCTCCGAAATGAGCCTATTTCCGTGCCGGGAGCTTGGCAGGAACGATCGTCCGGTCCTTGTCCTTCGCGCGCTTGGTCCAGGTTGCTTCAACGGCCTCCAGGCTGAGTCCCTTGGTTTCCGGCATCAGGGCGCGGGCGAACACGAGGGCGCCGAAGGTTAGCGCGGCGTAGAGGAAGAACACGCCTGGCCGCCCTAGCAGGTCGACGAGACGGAGGAAGGTCAGGGCCACCATCAGGTTGGCAAGCCAGTTGGCGATGGTGGCGGCCGACATGCCGCGCGCGCGGATCGCCAGCGGGAAGATCTCGGAGATCAGCAGCCAGAACACCGGACCAAGCCCGATTGCGAAGCAGCCGACATAGGCGGCGAGACTTGCGGCGGTAAGCCAGCCCAGCGCCGGGCCGGTGCCGAGCAGGAAGCCGAGCGCCAGCAGGCAGAGGCTGACGCCCATGCCGGCGAGCCCGGTCAGCAGGAGCACCCGCCTGCCGACGCGATCCACCAGCCAGATCGCCACCAGCGTCATGCCCACGTTCACCACGCCGATCCCGGCGGTGGCCAGGATGGCCGCAGACGCGGAGGACAGGCCCGAGGCCTGGAAGATCACCGGGGCGAAGTAGATGACGGTGTTGATGCCGGTCACCTGCTGGAACACCGCGAGACCGATACCGACGATCAGCGGCAGCCGAGCAGCCGCGTGGCCGAGCCGGCTCTGCGGGGAGGTCTGCGCCTCGCTCGTGAGGTCGGCACGCAACTGCTTCACCTCGGGCTCGATGTCGGCGCCGCGGCCGCGCAGACGACACAGTGCGTCCCGCGCCCGGTCGGCGTGCCCGTGCCCGGCGAGCCAGCGCGGTGTCTCCGGGAGGAGCAGCATTCCGATGGCAAGGATCACGCCGGGCACCCCGCCCAGGCCCAGCATCCATCGCCAGGACCCGCTGGCGGCGAAGCCGTAGCCGACCAAGTAAGACACCAGGATGCCCAGGGTTACGGCGAGCTGGTTGAACGACACCAGCGCGCCGCGCTCGCGCGCCGGTGCGATCTCGGCGAGGTAGAGCGGCGTCAGCATCGACGCGCCGCCGATGCCGAACCCGACCAGCACGCGGCCTGCGAGCAGCACGGCGAGGCTGCCTGCGAAGGCGGACACGATCGCGCCGACGACGAACACGGTCGCGGTCACCAGCAGGATGGGACGCCGCCCGAAACGGTCCGCCAGCCGTCCGGCGACGGCAGCACCGCCGGCCGCACCGGCCAGGGCGATGCTGGTCACCACGCCGGCCATCAGGCTGGAGAGATGGAAGGCGGTGCGCAGAAACAGCAGCGCGCCGGAGATGACGCCGGTGTCGTAGCCGAACAGCAGGCCGCCAAGAGCCGCGGTCGCGGCGATGATGGCGACGTGCATCAATCAGGGGTCGCTGGAGGATTTGTTCAAAATCGCACGCTAGCGGGCCATACGCATGACAGTTGCCTTTTTGTGGCGATTTTGAAAGAAGGAAAATCCCCAGGAGTTCCCGGTCTGTGCGAAGCCATGCACAAATGGCCGTATGTGAAAGCCCTCGATTTTGCTTCACTTTCAGCTTGCCGTTCACTCGCGAAGAGGTCGAGCGGATCCGGCTATAGCGCAGCCTGTGACACTATTAACTATAGTGTATCAGGCTAAACCCCACCCCGCCCTCCTAAACCGGACCGACCCATTGGGCTGCCCGGCGGGGTCTCTTCGCGCTAGCCGATGACCTGCCGCACCAGCGCGACCAATGCCTCCGGCCTGAACGGCTTTGGCAGGGCGTATTCGCGCAAGCCTAGAGCACAACCACCGTACGCATCGGGCTGGGCGCTGGCGTAGACCACAACCAGCGCCGGGTGGAGCCGCAAGGCCTCGGCCGCCATGGCGAAGCCGTCCGACTCGCCAAGCGTGGCGCCCAGATCGTTGTCAGCCAGCAGCACGCGCGCGCCAGCCGGCTCGTGCAGCACCGCCCAGGCCTCTGCCGTGCTACCTGCCTCGCGCACGATGAAGCCCTCGTCGGCGAGAATATCGGCGAACGTCGTCCGCACCAACGGATCATCCTCCAGGATCAGCACGTCGCACATGGTCGCCGCAAAAGCAGGTCTGATGCCAGCGCGAGCGCGGCGGCCAAAGTTGCCAGCCTGGTGGGTCCGTAACGGTCCCTTGATGCCGCTACGGAGTGTCGCCAGCGATCAGCCCTGACCGCTGCCGCTGGACCCGGGCACCGGCAGATGAGCGACGAAGCACGCCCCTGGCCCGCCGTGTACCACCTCCAGCCCCGCGCCAGGACCGCGCAGCAAGCCGGTCACCAAGCGCATGCCCAGCCCCCGGCTATGGGCGGGGTCGAAGTCCTCCGGCACGCCCGGCCCTTCGTCGCTGACCATCAGCACCGCCTGCGCCGCCCCGGGCGGTTGGCGGAACGCCGCCGTGACCGCGCCCCGCCCGTACTTGAGCGCGTTCGTCACCAGCTCGGTTGCGATCAAGCCGAGCGGGGTCGCCGCCTGCGCGGGCCAGGTCGCCTCGTCGGCATCCAGGCGTATCGTGCGCCCTTCCGCCGCGGAGGCGAGCGCCTGGCCCATGC
>DATDIC010000470.1:0-19476 GCA_036521275.1 Acetobacteraceae bacterium | reverse complement strand
GCGAGCAGGTCGGGCAGGTTCCAACTGACGACTTGCGGGCACATCGGCAGGTGATCGGAGGTGCCGCGTTCCTCCATCAAGGCCCACCAGGATTGCATGCTTTCCTGGGCGTGGGTGAGGAAGCCGCGATCCTCGTTGCGCTGCAGCTTGGACAGGAGTTCGCGCAGGGTGGCGCGGGAATCGCCGACGAGGCCGATATCGACCGGGTAGCGCAGGCCGATATGCTCGGGCTTGTCGTCGATCTGCACGCCAACGGCCTGGCCGGGCTTGGGCAGGAATTCGATATAGGGAAAGCAGGAGCCGACGATCAGCAATCCATCGCAGGCGCGCAATGCTTCCACCGAGGGGCGGGTGCCGACGACGCCGATGCCGCCTGTTGTGTAGGGGCTGGTGTCGGCGACGCAGTCCTTGCCGAGCAGCGGCTTGATGATGACCGCGGCGAGGCGTTCCGCGAGCTGTTCCAGTTCCGCGCCGGCGCCGCGTGCGCCGGCCCCGGCAAGAATGACGGTCTTCTTGCAGCCGGCGAGGGCTTCGGCGGCGGCTTCGATCTGGTAGCGCTCCGGGATGCGGACCGGCACCTGATAATGGGTGGCGACGTGGCCCTTGACGTTGCGTTTGAAGCGGCGCTCGGCGCTGGCGGGCATCGCCTGGATGTCGATCGGGATGGCGACATGGGCGACGGCGCGGTTGGAAAGCGCGGCGCGGCAGGCGAGGTTGAGCACATTTTCCAGGTGCTCCGGCCCCATCAGCCGCTGGTTGTAGAGGGCGACGTCCTGGAACAGGTAGTCCTGATTGATATCCTGCAAATAATGGGTGCCGATGAGGTCGTGATAGGTCATGCCGGTGATGGCGAGCACCGGCGCGCCGTCGATCTTGGCGTCGTACAGCCCGTTCAGGAGATGGACGGCACCGGGTGCTGCGGTGGAGAAGCAGACGCCGAGCCGGCCGGAGAATTTGGCGTAGGCGCAGGCGGCGAGGGCGGCGGCTTCCTCGTGACGGACATGGACGTAGCGGAGTTTGCTGCCGGCCTTGCGGAAGGCTTCCACCAGCCCGTTGATGCCGTCGCCGGGCAGGCCGAACACGGTATCCACACCCCAGTCGAGCAGGATGCGGACGACATGATCCGAGACGGTCTCCGGCATTTTGCGGCCCTCCGTGTTCCGATGCTGGAACCGCAGGGGAGCGGGTGAGTTGCGCGGGTTTTGCGCACGGGGCTGTGACGCGCCCTCACCCGGATTGCTGCGCAATCCGACCTCTCCCGCAGAGCGGGAGAGGTGTTTAGCGTGTTAGCGGGTGGTCCCGCGGAGCGGGAGAGGTGTTTAGCGCGTTACCGGTGGCCCCGCGGAGCGGGAGAGGTGTTTAGCGCGTTGGCGGGTGGTCCCGCGGAGCGGGAGAGGTGTTGTCGGCGTGCCGTTAGCGGGTGGGGCGGGGGGGTGTTTGGGAGTAGTCGTAGAAGCCGCGGCCGGTCTTGCGGCCGAGCCAGCCGGCTTCGACATATTTTACCAGCAGCGGGCAGGGGCGGTACTTGCTGTCGGACAGGCCTTCGTAGAGCACCTGCATGATGGAGAGGCAGGTATCCAAGCCAATGAAATCGGCCAGCTCCAGCGGGCCCATCGGGTGGTTGGCGCCCAGCCGCATGGAGGTGTCGATGCCGCTGACGGAGCCGACGCCCTCATACAGGGCGTAGACGGCCTCGTTGATCATCGGCACCAGGATGCGGTTGACGATGAAGGCGGGGAAATCCTCGGCTACCGCCGCGGTCTTGCCGAGCTAGTCGGCCAATGCCTGAACCGCCTGGAAGGTGGGTTCGTCGGTGGCGATGCCGCGGATGATCTCCACCAGCTTCATCACCGGCACCGGATTCATGAAGTGCATGCCGATAAATTTTTCCGGCCGGTCGGTGGTCGCGCCCAGCCGGGTGACTGAGATGGACGAGGTGTTGGTGGCCAGCATGCAGGACGGCTTCAGATGCGGCGTGAGTGTCTTGAACACCGCGCGCTTGATGTCCTCTTTCTCGGTCGCCGCCTCGATCACCAGGTCGGCGTCGGCGAACGCGGCGTAGTCGGTGGTGCCCCCGATGCGCGCCAGGGCGGCATCTTTCTGCTCGGCGGTGATCAGCTTGCGGTTGACCTGCCGTTCCATGTTGTGGGCGATGGTCGCCCGCGCCTTGTCCACCTGTGCCGGGTTGACATCCAGCAGGGTGACAGGGAGTTCTGCCAGCGCACAGACATGCGCGATGCCGTTGCCCATCTGGCCGGCGCCTACCACCCCGACCCGGGCGATCCGGTTGCCGCCATCCGCCAGCGTGCCGGCAACGCTTGCCGGCGAAACTTCCACGTTCATGAGGGGCGCTCCAGTTCGGCCGCCAGCTCGGGCAGCGCGGTGAACAGATCAGCCACCAGGCCGTAATCGGCGACCTGGAAAATGGGCGCTTCCTCGTCTTTATTGATGGCCACGATCACCTTGCTGTCCTTCATGCCGGCAAGGTGCTGGATGGCACCGGAAATGCCGACCGCGACATAAAGGTCCGGCGCAACCACTTTGCCGGTCTGTCCGACCTGATAATCGTTAGGAACGAAACCGGCATCCACCGCAGCGCGGGAGGCGCCAATGGCGGCGCCGAGCTTGTCGGCGATCGGTTCGATCAGCTTGAAATTATCGCCGCTCTGCATGCCGCGGCCGCCGGAGATCACCACGCGTGCGGCGGTGAGCTCGGGGCGTTCGCTTTTGGACAGCTCGGCGGAGACGAAACGCGACACATCCGGCATTTCCGGCACGACGGCCGGCTCGATCGCGGCGTTGCCGCCTTCGGGGGGCACCGGATCGAAGCTGGCGGCACGGATGGTGATCACCTTCTTGGTGTCGGATGATTTCACCGTGGCCATGGCGTTGCCGGCATAGATGGGGCGGATGAAGGTGTCGGCGTCCACGATGCCGGAAATGTCGCTGACCGGCTGCACATCCAGCAGCGCGGCGACACGCGGCATGATGTTCTTGCCGACCGCGGTGGCCGCCGCCAGCAGGTGCGAATAGGCGGGTGCCAGCGCCACCAGGAGCGAGGCAACCGGTTCGGCCAGCAGATGCGCGAAGCCTGGTGCGTCGGCGACCAGCACCTTGGCGAGGCCGGGCAGCTTCGCCGCGGCCGACGCGGCGGCAACGCTATCGCTGCCGATCACCAGGCCGTGCACCTCGCCGAGCTGGGTGGCGGCGGCGACCGCGCTGCGGGAGGGCTGCTTGATGCCGGCGGGATCGTGTTCGAGCAGAACGAGAGCCGTCATGAACCTGTTTCCTGGGACTGGCGCGACAGACGAATCAGATGACCTTCGCCTCGGTGCGGAGCCGCTGTACCAGCTCGGCAACCGACGCGACTTTCTGGCCCGCCTTGCGCTTGGGCGGTTCGGCCACGCTGATCAGCTTGAGGCGCGGCGCCGGGTCCACGCCCAGATCGGCGGGCTTCAGCGTCTCGATCGGTTTCTTGCGCGCCTTCATGATGTTGGGCAGCGAGGCGTAGCGCGGCTCGTTCAGGCGCAGATCGGTGGTGACCACCGCCGGCAGGTGCAGCGCCACGGTTTCCAGCCCGCCATCCACTTCGCGCGTGACAGTGAGCGAATCGCCGTCGATCAGCAGCTTGCTGGCGAAGGTTCCCTGCGGCCAGCCGAGCAGGGCCGCCAGCATCTGGCCGGTCGCGTTCATGTCATCGTCGATCGCCTGCTTGCCCAGGATGATGAGCCGCGGCTGTTCCTTTTCCGCGATGGCACGCAGCAGCTTGGCCACGGCCAGGGGTTGCAGCTCGGAATCGGTTTCCACCAGGATGCCGCGATCGGCGCCCATGGCGAGCGCGGTGCGGATGGTTTCGCTGCACTGGGCGACGCCGAGCGATACGGCGACGATCTCGGTGGCGACGCCTTTTTCCTTCAGGCGCACGGCTTCCTCGACCGCGATCTCGTCGAACGGGTTCATCGACATCTTGACGCCGGCGGTTTCCACGCCGGAGCCGTCCGACTTCACCCGGACCTTCACGTTGTAGTCGACCACCCGCTTGACCGGGACGAGTATTTTCATGGGGAATCGCCCCGCTTAAAGAGATGCAGGCGCGCAGCCCTCGGCTGGCGGGCTGTTCGCACCTGCAATATGGTATCGACCATATGCAGCCGCCCGCTTCCATGTCAAACAATGTTCGCCGGGATCAAGGCCGCCGCCATGCGCGACGGCGCGTTCAGCTACGCAGCAGACTCATCATCAGCAGGAACAGCAGCAATGCGGCGCCCTGCAGGATGATGCGCCAGCGCATCAGCCGGTTCGACCGCGCCGGATCGCCGCCGCCGCGGACCACGCCGATCAGGCCGGCGAACAATACCCCGAGCGTCCCCAGCATCAACAGGGCGACCGGTATTGCGAGAAAGCGCATGTGTCTCACTTTGGCTTGAGGCGCGACGGATAAAGCCGGTTGCGCGGAATTAATTGGCGGGCCTGATCGGGCCGCCGTTGACCGACTTGTGGGGATCATGGTCGTACGCGGCAGATGTTAGCAATGGCTCCCTCGCTCTCCTCCGCGACGCCGAGGAGACGCTGCATTCCTCCGACCACCCGAGGCCGGGTGGCCGGAATGCTTTGGGTTGTGCTGTTCCTGATGCTGGCCGGTGCGGCCAGGTCCGGGGCGGCTCCGGCGCCCCCCGCGCCCTCTCCGGCCGCGCCGTCACCGGCCCCGGCGTTGACCGCCGCTCAGGCCCGGGAGGCGTTGGATGTGCTGAACGACCCGCACAAGCGGGCGCAGCTTGTCGGTACGCTGGACGCGATCGTGAAGGCCGAAAGCGCGCAGCCGGCCTCGGCCGCGGCGACCACTACCGCACCTGCGGGCGCTGCGGCGCCGCCCGCCGCTTCCGCCGCGCCGGCGCCCGCTGCCGCGCCGCCGCCCGCTGCCGCCGCGCCGCCCGCTGCTGCCGCACCGACGACTCCAGCCCCCGCCAAGGCTGAACCGAAGGTTAGTCTCGCACCCGACAGCCTGGGTGCGGCGGTGCTGGTCGGCGCCTCCGGGTTCATGAACCGGTTGTCCATGCGCGCTCTCGGGATGGTGCAGGCGGTCCAGGGCTTTCCGCTGCTCTGGGGCTGGCTGGTGGTGCTGGCGACCAATCCGCTGGCCCACACGCTGCTGCGGGAGGCGGCCTGGCGGGTTGCCATCGCCTTCGCGGTCGGTCTTCTGGTGCAAACGGGCGTCCGCTACCTGTTGCGCCGACCGGTGGCGATCCTGGAAGCCCGATCGCCGGAGGCCCGGCATCCGCCGTCGGCGCCGGCCACGCCGGAGGATGGTGAGGCGCGGGCGGAGGCCGGCGATATCGAGCCGCAGCGCCAGCGTCACGTCGCCGCGCGCACGCTGTTGCGACGGCTTCCGTTGGTGGTCCTGCGCTTTCTGCTCGAGCTGCTTCCGCTGGCGGGATTTGCCATAGGCGGGCATGTGACGGCCGCGACCAGAGTAGGCGGGTCGGAGCAAACCCGGCTGATCGTGCTGGCGATGGTGGATGCCTACGCCCTGTGTGGCGGGCTGGTCTGCCTCGGCCGCATGATGCTGTCGCCGGAAAGCAACAGGCTGCGGCTGGTGCGCGTCTCTAATGCGACGGCGGTCTGGGCGATGCGGTGGATCCGGCGGATCCTGGTGGTCGGCGTGTTCGGTTACGCCATTGCCGAGGTGGGGCTGCTGCTCGGCATGTCGGCTCCGGCGCATGACGGGCTGCTGAAGCTCAGCGCGCTGATCAATCACGTATTCATCGCGATCATGGTGCTGCAGAAGCGCCGGGCGGTGAAACGCCGCATTCGTGCCCCGGCGGGGGCGAATGGCGTCAGCGCGCGAATGCGCAATGCGATCGCCCCGGTGTGGCACTGGGTGGCGCTGTTCTTCCTGGCCGCGACCTGGTTCGTCTGGGCGGTGGAGATCCGCCACGGCATGGCGAAGGTTCTGCATTTCTTCGTGGTTACGGTTGCCGTGGTGATCGCGGCGCGGCTGATCAGCATCGTTCTGCTGGGGCTGGTCGACCGGATGCTGCGCGTGTCGCCGGAACTGGCGGAGCGGTATCCCGGCCTGGAGACCCGGCTGCACGCGTACAATCCGCTGCTGCAGGCGGTGGCGCGCGCGCTGATCTTCGTCGGCGCCGTGCTGGTGCTGCTGGAACTCTGGGGTCTTGGCCTGTTCGCGTGGTTGACGAGCAGCTTCCTGGGGCATCGGCTTGCTGCGGCGATCGGTACCATGGCGCTGACGCTCGTGCTTGCGCTGCTTGTGTGGGAAGCCTGCAATACGGCGGTCGAGGCGCATCTGACGCGGCTGTCGCGCGATCAGCAGATGGCGCGGTCGGCGCGGCTGAGAACGTTGCTGCCGCTGCTGCGCACCAGCCTGCTGGTGACGATCGTGGTGATTGCGGGGCTGACGGTGCTGTCGGAGGTTGGGATCAATATTGCGCCGCTGCTGGCCGGCGCGGGCATTGTCGGGGTCGCCATCGGGTTCGGCTCGCAGAAGCTGGTGCAGGACCTGATCACCGGGATTTTCCTGCTGCTGGAAAATGCCATGCAGGTGGGCGACCAGGTTACCGTGTCGGGGCTGTCTGGCGCGGTGGAGAATCTGTCCATCCGCACCATCCGTCTGCGGGCCGGCGACGGTTCCGTGCACATCATCCCGTTCAGCTCGGTCACCAGCGTCACCAACACCAATCGCGGGCTGGGGAATGCGGCGGTGAGCGTGACGGTTTCGTTCCAGGAGGACACTGACCACGTGGCGGCGGTGTTGATCGAGATCGCCGCGCAGATGCGCAAGGAACCGGAGTATGCGATGAGGATGCTGAACGATCTGCAGCTCTGGGGCGTAGACAAGGTGGATGGTGGCTCGGTGACGTTGACGGGGCAGATTCCATGCACCGACAGTGGACGCTGGCCGGTGCAGCGGGAGTTCAATCGCCGGATGAAGATGCGATTTCAGGAGCTAGGGATCGCGATATGGAATCCGGCGCACACCTTTGTGGTGCCGAGCATGCCTGGTACGACACGCCCGGCAATCGCCGGACCGCGGGAGGCGGCAGCCGAATGAACGAGATGGGGACCAACGAGACTCGTACTAACGAAACGGGGGCTCTGGCGGAAACGGTGCATGAGGCGGGGTATGCGTTCGTGCACGGTCCGGCGATGCGCGTGGTGCTGGAACAGCACGGATCGCTCGCCGACTGGGGCGTTTTCGCGGCGAGCTGGCGCGACCTGGGCCTGGACACGTACATGGCCGATGGCGGGCGTTACCGGAAGCGGCGGCACGCCGCGTTTGCCGCCGACGCGCGCGGCATCCGCCGCAAGCCGCACCAGCCGCATTATCAGAGCCGCGATTACAATGCGCTGAATGGCGGGATCGCCCGCTGGTTCGAGCCAATACTGCCGGAGATCGGCGGCGGCCCGAGCATGATGACGATCCTGCGGACCTGCCGGGAGCTGTTCGAGCGGCTGACCCCGGCGCCGGCCTGGCATATCGAGACGCACCAGTTCCGCATCGAGGCGCGAGCCGGAGAAGCCGGCAAGCCGACGCCGGAAGGCACTCACCAGGACGGGGTGGACCATGTGCTGGTGCTGCTGATCGGCCGCGAGAACGTGCAGAGCGGGGTGACCACGGTGACCGACCTGACGCGTCGCCGACTCGGCAGCTTCACGCTGACGGAGCCGTTGGACGCCGCGCTGGTGGACGATAACCGGGTGATGCACGGGGTGACGCCGGTGGAGCCGATCGATCCGGCTCGGCCCGGTTTTCGCGATGTGCTGGTGGTGACGTTCCGCCGGGAAGCGGAGCCGGTTGCCGCAGCCTGATGCGGATTGTCGGCGGTGCGTGGCGCGGGCGCCGGCTGGCGGCGCCGGCGGATGGCGGCACACGCCCGACCTCTGATCGGGCGCGGCAGGCGTTGTTCGATATGCTGATGCACGCGCCCTGGGCCGGGCGCGCGGTGATCGAGGATGCGCACGTGCTGGACGCGTTTGCCGGCACCGGGGCCCTGGGGCTGGAGGCACTGTCGCGGGGCGCGGCGCGGGCGACGTTCTTCGAGCAGGACCGGGCGGCGTTGCGCGTGCTGCGGGCGAATGTCGCGGCGTGCGGGGCGGAGGCGTGCTGCACGGTGCGGGAGGGGGATGCGCTGTTGCCGCCGCGCGCCGCGGGAGATGCGGGGTGCGGGGTGGTGTTTCTGGACCCGCCGTATGGGCTGGGGCTGGTGCCGCTTGCGGTGGCGGCGCTGGGAGCGAAGGGATGGATGTTGCCGGAGGCACTGGTGGTGGCAGAGATGGGGCGCGCGGAGGCGGCGCCCGCGGATGGGTCGTTGCTGGCGGAACGGGTGTACGGGGCGGCGCGGATATGCGTGTGGCGGATGGGGGGACAACGGGAGCGTCGTTGCCGATAGCGGCAGTTCGTGGTCTCCGGGCCGAAGCTGTCGATCCAGGAAACGTGATTGCAGCGATCGGAAAGGCGTGGCGGTCCGATGTAGGGTGATCCGGTTTGGATGTCCGCTTTCGCGGGCATGACGGTGCAACTGCAATTCTGTGTCTGCCGGCTTGGCCCAGTTACGGGTGATCGGCAATGAATTGCCTAATGGCTCCAGAAGCTTTACCCCCGGAGCCCAGGCACTTTTCTAGGGGCTGCGATGGTGGAGAGGGGCGCCCGGGCCGAAAACCCCATTTTACCGCCGCCGGGCGATCTGACGCAGTTGGTGAGCCGGCCGGCACCGGTCATCGCGCACCCCGCGTGGCGTGAGGCATGTGACAAAGTTCTGGCCCTGGAGCAGGCGCGAAGCCCGCTCATCGCCATCCTGGGGCCGGCTGGTTCCGGCAAGACGACCCTGCTCAGAGAGGTCGGGGAAGAGCTGCAGCGCCGGAAGCCGGTCATATACTTCTCAGAATTCAGCGATAGTTCCAGCGTCTTCCCCCCGGATAGCGTCGTGCTGGTGGATGAGGCGGAGCGGCTGAGCAGCACGTCGCTTGACATGCTTGCGCACCGTAGCGGTGTCACGGTCATCATCACCGCCCTGCCGTCGTTCTTCGCTCGTTTCGTGGGCTTTCGGGAAGGTGCCGTGGTGGCACTGCCGCTGCTGAAAGATGACGAGGCCAAGGCATTCCTGGCGGAATGGATGGCGGAGTTCGGGCTGCCCATGGACTCGCTGACGCCGGGAGCGTGGGAACGGCTGATCGCGCATTGCCGGGGCGTGCCGAGACTGCTCGCTTCACTTCTGAAGCTGGCGCTGTTCGTGGGCGCGGATGACTCTGCCCCGCGCGTCCGTCGCGAGCATGTCGAGATGGCTATTGCGGTCCAGGGCGGGAGTGCCGAGACAAGCCCGGCCGAGGTTGCCGGCGGCTGGCACGAAGACGGCGCCCTTGATGCTGCTGGTGCCGCCCCGGCAGGCCGGCGCAGCGAAGCTGATGATCCAGCGCCGATCGTGGATGAGGCCGCGAGCCCTGACCCGGTCGGTTACGCCTCCGCCGACGCGGCAGCGGATGGCGAGCGGAAGCCCGGACAGCGCGCGCGCATCGCCGGCTGGGTCACGGCCGGCGTTTTGTGCGTCGTTGCCGTCGCGGTTGTGCTGTTGTGGGGCCAGTACTGGCACCTGAATTGGCACCCGAGCGACCGGACATTGTTGGCGCGGGATACATCCGGGGAAGCTGCTTTCGCTCCGGATTCCGACGATACTCGCCAGGACGGAATCGCTGCGCCAGCGGCGACGGCCCCGGTTGCCGGGCCGCAATCGTCGGCCCGACCGGCGACCACGGCCGCCAGCACACCGCCGAACCAAGCCGACCAGACATCATCTGCATCAACGTCTGCCGCCGCGGCACCGCCGGCCCAGCATGCATCCGGCAGCGATGACACGTCGGCCGCGAATGGCGCCGTTCCGGCGATTGCGTCGCCTGCCGCGGCAGGCGTGAAGTTGCCATCGGGCGCGTCGATCCGCGTCGTGGTGACTTATGCTTGGGGGGATAATGTCGGCTCGCGGCGCAGCCTGGAACTCAGCCGTAGCCTGCGCGCCGATGGTTTCAATGTCGGCGATCCGTTTCCAGTGACGCCCCGGAATGCGAAGCGAGGCGTCTCATTCTATTTTGTTCAGGACGAAGGCGTTGCTGAGGAGATCACGGCCCGCCTGGGCTATGGGGCTGCGACACTGGTGCAATTCTCGGCGCGTGACGGATTGCCGCGCCCGGGCACCGTCGAGATTGGAGTGGGGCACGATTGAGAAACTGGGGTGGACCTGAGGAATGGCGGGGCCGCGTTGCATTGTTCCTGTTCTGATTACTGCGGCGGTTGCGCTTGCGGGTCCACGCCCGGCGAGTGCAAATGCCAGAACAGTCGAGCCGGCAATTCTGGTCGCGCCTGCCAATGGCGCGGAGATCCAGGCGAAGTCCAATCCGGCACATGTCATGCTGGCCTGGAAAGCAGATCTTTCGCATGAACAGGCGCGATTTTTCGTCGAGGTCGTCTCGATAGCCAGCGACAAACTCTCGGAGGTGTTCGCGAGTTACGTCGATCGCGCCACAGTCACCGTGACGCTTGATGATAAAACCGCGCAGTACGCATGGCGGATCTACACGGTGGGAGAGAATGATCCCCAATACGCATTGAGCAACTGGTATCGGTTCTCGATCCGAGCAACTCAATGAGACGATGGCATCTGCCAGCGAGGGCCGAGCCGGTCATCGCGGCTGTGATGCGCGGTGTGGCAGCGGGCGTGCTGCTGGCGAGCTTGGCCGGGTGCCATCCACCTGCATCGCCATCACGACCGGTCGCGATCGGGCCGGCGATTCAGCATCCGCCCCGGCCGCCAGAGTCGGTGAGCGCCAGTTGGTCATTTTCGATCACGCAGACGGCGTGCGTTGCCCGGGCAGTGGGCCGCGCGATGTCACTCACCGTCAACGTCGGCAATAACAGATTGGAATTCGTGCTCGCGGCGCGGGCTTTGGAGTCAGAGGCGACGACACCGGCCGGCACTCGGGGGGCGCTGCGATTCCATGGCAGCGCGGGATCGTGGACGTGGCCAGCGCGCGTCGACCGCCATCGCGACCTGGCGGGCGGCCTTTCCGCCAGCAAGGCCGCCGTGAACGACGTGCTGGTGGCACTGGAGGGCGGCATGCTGCGGACCGAGGTTGGACACGCGGTGGTTCCGGTGCTTCTGGTTCCCGCGGCCAATGTGGCCGGCCGCGACTGGTTTGAGTGCGTGGGGGCCAAGGTGAGCCATGAGAATTCCGGAGTGGCGGGCGCCTCCATTCAGCGCGAGGCATCCGTGTCGTTCGTGACGATATCGAAGACGCGGATGGCCGGGACAAGCCAGGCTATGACGAAGTAGCAACGTCCGGCCGTCACCGCCTTCGAGAGCTGGTCTCAGCCGCCATAGAAGACGTTGTCGCCGAGGTCCTGCATTTCCAGGATGGCGGCGTCGGGGCGGCCGGTGATCGGTTTCGGCAGGTGTGCTTCGGTTACTTCCGCAACCACGATGTGGTGGTCGCCTTGCTCCACGATGGTCTTCACCTGGCATTCGACCGCGCCGATCGCGGTATCCAGTATGGGGGCGCTGTTGGTACCGCGATGGAAGGACTGGCCGGACAGCTTGCCGTCTTCCAGTTTCGCCGGCTTGAAGAAGGTGAAGGCGAGGCCCTTGGCGTCCTTGCCGAGCATGTTCAGGACGAATTTGCCCGCGTCCTTCACGATCGCGTAGGCGCCCGAGTCGGTTTTTACGCCGACCACGAGCAAGGGCGGCGCGAACGCGGTCTGGGTGACGAAATTCACCGTGGCGGCAGCAACGCCGCCTTTTCCGTCGTCCGCCGTCAGGATGTAGATGCCGTAGGGGATCATCCGCAGCACGGTCTTCTTGGCGTCGGCGTTCATGGGGTTCCTCCCTGGTCCAGCAGTTCGCGGGCGAGCGATTCCCATTCGGCTTCGAGCGAGCCATCCGGTGGCGTGCGGCCGGCGCGGCGGTACCAGCCGCCGGCGTTCGACATGTCGCCCTCCTTGCGGTGCAGGTAGGCGTGCACCATGGAGCCGGTGCGGCCTTCGTCCTGCTGCGCGCAGTGATGCGCCTGGTTCCAGTCGCCCTTCGCGTCCCACCACAGCGTCTGCAACGCAAGGCTCAGCCCGGCGGGCGGTGCATCCGCGCCGAGGGTGGCGCGGAATTGGTTCAGATCCATCATGGCAATGTTTCTCCGCGTTCGTAGCGGCGCCAGGCGCTCATTTGGATCGCCGAGGTCAGGCAGTGCACGACCACGGGGCGGGTGCGGACCGCGAAGGCGCGGGCAATGCCGGCAGCGACTTCGGATTCATCGCGAATGGTAATGCCCTCGGCGCCGAAGGAACGTCCCCAGGCGGCGAAGTCCGGATTGGTGAGCCGGGTCGCCGCCATGAACGGGCGGTCCGGGTAGCGCACGTAGCTGTGCATGCCGATGGTGCCGTACATGCTGTTGTCGGAGATGACCAGGATCGGGTTGACGCCGTACTGGCAGGCGGTGGCGATCTCGTTGCCCATCATCAGCGCGCCGCCGTCGCCGACAAACGCAACGACCTGGGTGCCCGGGCGACGCAGGCCGGCGGCCACCGCCATCGGCACGCCCGATCCCATCGCGCCGACCACGGAGGACAGGAATTGCTGGCCCGGCTTGAAGTCGAGGTAGCGGTGCAGATAGCTGCCGAAATTCCCGGCATCCGACGTAACCGTGGCGTCGGGCGCGAGGTGCTTGTTCACCTCGACCGCCACGGCGGCGAAATTGACGCCATCCGCTGTCGGCTCCCACACCGGTTCCATCAGGCTGCGATGGATGGCGTGCAGCCCGTTCACCCAGGCGCGGCGCTTGTCGGCGCCCGCCGGTGCGCCGCGTGCCAGGAGCGCCTTGATGACCTCGTGCGGCGAGCAGGCGATACCGAGATCGACGTGCCAGACGCGGCCGATCTCGTTGGCGTCGGGCCAGACATGCACCAGCGGAAGCTGCGGCTGCGGGGCGGCGGGGAAGCTGTAGGACTGGCTGACGGTGTCGGTAAGCCGCTCGCCGAGCGCGATCAGCAGGTCGGCACGCTTCATCTCGGCGATGTGCTTCGGCGGCACGCGGATGCCCATGTAGCCGCCGTAGTTTGGATGTTTCGAATCGAACAGTTGCGGGCGCCGGTGGGTGGGCGAGATCGGCAGCATCCATTGCTCGGCGAGGCGGCGCAGATCGTCGGTGGCGGACGCGTCGTACAGCGTGTCCGTCACCATGGCGCCGCCGACCAGGACCAGCGGGCGTTCCGCCCGCGCCAGCATGTCCGCCAATCGGTCGAGGTCCGCGGTGCGCGGCGCGGCGAGCGCGCGAGGTCGCGGCTGGTCCAGCGACGCGTCGGTGGCAGCGTCGAAAATATCCTCCGGCAGGATCACCGCGACGGGTCCGGGCGTGCCGCTTTCCGCCAGGTGGAACGCGCGGGCGATGGCTTCGGAGGCCTGGACGGGCTCGTTGACCTCGATCACCGATTTGGTGACGTCCGACAGCAGGCGCGAGTAGTTCTGTTCCTGCAACGCCATGCGGCCGAAATCGGCGCGCTCGACCTGGCCGATCAGCATCACCATGGGGGTGGCGTCGTGATAGGCCGAATGCAGCGACACCATGGCGTTGGACAGGCCGGGTCCGCGGGAGACGACACAGACGCCGGCGCGCGGACGCAGGCGCCCGTCGGCCGCGGCCATGAAGCCGGCGCCGCCTTCGTGGCGGCAGACGATCAGGCGGATGGCGTTGGTTTCGGCGAGCGCACTGGTGAGGCCGACATAGCTCTCGCCGGGCACGCAGAAGATCTGATCGACGTCGTGGGCCTGCAGGCTGTCAGCGAGCAGGCGGGCGACGGTACGGGTCATGGTTGGCGTCTCCTGGGCATCGGGGCTTCAGCCGGCGGGGCAGCGGACCAGCGGGAAGGGGAAGTCGCTGCAGCCGGGGAAGCGGATCTGGTTGGGCGAGACGCGCTGGACGTGCAGCACGTTCGGGTCTTCGCAGCCGAAGCCGCCGCCGGCGGCGCCGCCGAGCGACAGCGGGGCAGACGATTCCGCCGACGCTGCCGCGGCGAAGTGGAAATCGACGCCGTTGCCGGTGCCGCGCGCGGTCTCGATCAGCCGCTGGATGTAGAACTGGTCGGTCAGGGTGGCGCGCAGGACCACGTCGCGCGTGAAGATGACGGTCGGCTGCAGCAGGCACTGCTCGGCGGAGAGCACGGCCGGCGCGGGAAACAACCCGCCGGTCCAGGAGCCCAGCAGGAAGGCCTGCGGGATGTTGGACTGGGCGTGGGAGTGATCGGATGGCGGCGCGGCGACGAGCGCGGCGGCCAGGAGCGGGGCGATCAGCGCGGCGCGAAATTGCATGCGTCTCCTCGGAGCGTGACAGCGGGCGGCACGATAGGGCGGCCGAACCGGTAGGCAAAGAACCCTCGGGCAAAGAACTCCCCGGGCCAAGATCCCTCGGGCAAGACCCCGTCAGGCAAAGCGGGCGAGTCGCACCGCCGTGTGACCGCGGCTGGGGCGCAGGCTGGGCATGACCAGCAGGCATTCGTCATGGGGTGTGCGCACTTCCACCGACCCGTCGAACGCGATCAGCGTGTTGCGGCGGGTAATCACGTCGCCGCCGCGCCAGGGCTGCACGAAGGCGAAGCCGGTGGTGGCGGCGGTCACCGCGACGGTGACCTCGGCGAAGCGCTGGGTGCGGCGGGACGGCGGGCGCAGGGCTGGCGGGGCCATATCGAGCCAGTGCAGCAGCCCGGCAACGCTCGCCAGCGTCGTGTCGACCGTTGCCGGCTCCCAGTGCTGGCCGGCCTCCACCAGGTTGGCCATGCAGGGGCTGGTGGGGTCGCTGAAGCGGCCATAATCGATCAGGCGCCGGCCGCCGACATGGCCGTGGTCCGCGACCGCCAGCTCTGGTGCGCCGATCCCGGCGGCGAGCTGGCGGCCCTTGCCAGACCCGCCGCACAGGATCAGCGGGTCGGACGGCCACAGCATGGAGTGCAGGTCGAGAAGGATATCGACGGAGTCGATCAGCGGACGCACCTCTCGTGCGCGGGCCAGTTCGGTCGACTGGCGCGGACCGTCCAGCACGGCTTTATCCCAGACGCGGTTGATATCCTCGTCAACGAAACGCGACAGCGTCGGCTGGCGGGGATCGAAATGATCGAACGCGGTGAGGTTGAGGAAGCCGAATGTCAGCTTTCCGCGGGTCGGCCGCAGGCCGTCGCGCAGCAGCCGGTCGAGCACGATGGCGCCGGCGAGTTCGTTGCCGTGGGAGAGCGCGAGCAGCGCGACGTGGGGCCCGGGACGGGGGCCGGTCCAGGTGGTGAAGCCGGGAATGCCGGTGTTTCCCTCCCGCCACGGATCGATGTCGGGCGCGGTCAGCCGGACCTCGAAATGCGGCAGCGGAGGTGGGACCGGGTCCGACATCGTCTATCCTGACACGCGATCGACAAGAGTGCGGATGAAACCATCACAGGCGGTCAGCTCGCTTTCGGCGATCCATTCATCGGGCTGGTGGGCCTGCGCGATATGGCCGGGTCCGCAGACGATGGTGGCAATTCCGGCTTCCTGATAGAACCCGCCCTCGGTGCCGTAGCTGACTTTTCCGGTGCTGTTGGATCCGGTGATCTGCTTGATCAATCCAGTGAGTTCGTGGTCCGGCGACAGCGCGAGGCCCGGCATGCGGACCTTTATCTCGAAGGTGAAGCCGGTGCGGGGATCGACGGCGTGCATGGCCGGTTCGATATGGGCGGCGACGAAGGCGCGCATGCGATCGAGCTGGGCTTGCGTGTCGTCGGCGGGGATGTTGCGCCATTCCATGTGGAAATCGGCACGTTCGGGGATGATGTTGAGGATCGTGCCGCCTTGCACGGTGCCGACATGGATGGTGGTGTGTGGCGGATCGAAGCCGTCCTCGAACGGGCCGTCCTTGGGGAGGCGGCGTGCTTCGGCGGCGACGTAGGCAATGGCTTCGCCGGCCGCGTGGACGGCGTTGACGCCCTTGGCCGGTTCGCTGGAATGGCCGGGACGGCCTTTCACGTGGACCAGGCAGTTCAGCTTGCCCTTGTGGGCGACGATCGGCTTCATGCCGGATGGCTCGCCGACGACGCAGAGCGCGGGTTTCAGGCCGGACTGGCGGATATCTTCGAGCAGGCGGACGGCGCCGAAGCAGCCCACTTCCTCGTCGTAGGAGATGAACAGATGCACGGGACGCGTGAGGCGACGGCGCTTGATGTCGGGCACCGCGGCGAGGCAGGAGGCGACGAAGCCTTTCATGTCGCAGGCGCCGCGCGCATAGAGCCGATCGTCCTGGCGGCGCAGCGTGAACGGGTCGCTGGTCCAGGACTGGCCATCGACGGGGACGGTATCGACATGGCCGGAGAGAGCGATGCCGCCCGGTTCTTGCGGTCCGATGGTCGCGTGCAGGTTCGCCTTGGTGCCGGCGGCATCCTGGCTGACCCGGTATGTTACGCCGTGCTGATCGAGCCAGGCGCGGACGAAGCCGATCAACTCCAGGTTCGAGTTGCGGCTCGTGGTGTCGAACGCGGTCAGCCGGGCGAGCATGTCCGTCGTGCTGACCTGATCGCCGGGTTTTGGTCTGTTCATGTCGGGCAGCTTATACGTGTGGCGGCGCGCGGCAAACGGCACGCCGGCCGGCGGGCCAGTGATGTCTTGTGACAGTTTCGCAAAGTTTGGCTTGAGCAATGGGTAAATTGCCATCCGGCGTGACGCTGCCGCACCGGGCGTGGCGCATGTTGCCGCCGCGGATGCGCCGGCGGATTGCGCTGGCGGCGATGTCGCGAATGGCGCCGCGCATCAGTGCGACGCCGCCGGCGGGTGGCAGCGGGATCATCGTTGCGGGCGAGTTGTCGCGCGCCTCCGGCCTTGGGGAGAGTGCGCGGCTGATGCTGCGGGCGCTGGAGCAATTGGGCATTGCATGCTGGCCGCTGGACATCGGCCCGCTGCTGCCGGCGCATCGCGCCGACATGCCGGCGCCGGTCGCGCGCGAGTTGCCGCCGGATGCGGCGCTGGTGCTGCATGTGAATGCACCGATGCTGCCGATGGTGTCGTTGCGTTTGCCGCGTGGTTTGACTGTCGCGCGGCGGGTGATCGGGTACTGGGCGTGGGAGCTGCCGTCGGTGCCGCCCGATTGGCGCATCGGCGCCCGTTTCGTGCACGAGGCGTGGGTGCCGTCGCGGTTCACTGCGGCGGCGCTGGAGACGCTGCTGCCGGGGCGGGTGCGCGTGGTGCCGCACCCGGTCGCGCTTGCCGGAGGGACCCCGGCGACGCTGGATCGGGGTGCGTTCGGGTTGCCGGATGATGCGGTGGTGGTGCTGGTATCGGCCAACCTGGCGTCGTCGTTCGAACGGAAGAACCCGTTGGCGGCGATCGCGGCGTTCCGGGCGGCGTTCGGCGAGCGGATGGACCGCGTGCTGGTGTTGCGGCTGGGCAATCCGGACCATTTTCCCGATGATTTCGCGCGCGTGGCCGCCATGGTTTCAGGTGTTCCGAATATTCGGGTGGAGACGCGGATGCTGCCGCCGGCGGATGCGCTGGCGTTCACCGCGGCGGCGGACATCGTGCTGTCGCTGCACCGGAGCGAAGGGTTCGGGCTGGTGCTGGCCGAGGCGATGAAGCTGGGCAAGCCGGTGGTGGCGACGGGCTGGTCGGGCAATATGGAGTTCATGGACGAATCCGTCGCGATGCTGGTTCCGTTCCGGATGATCGAGGCGCGCGATCCGCGTGGCGTGTACCAGGCGCCGGGCGCGGTGTGGGCGGAGCCCGATGTTGCCGCGGCGGCTGCGATGCTGCGCCGGCTGGCGGATGATCCCGGGCTGCGCGCGGGGATGGGCGCGCGCGGTCGGCAGGCGGCGGCGCGGCTGGATGGGGAGGCGCTGCGCGCGGCTGTGCGGTCCATCGGGGTGGCTGTGGGCGCGGCATGAAGGTGCTGGTGTGGCAATGGGGCCGGCGCGGGGCCGGGCCGCGCTTCGCCGCGCAACTGTCGGCGGCGTTCGACCAGGTGCCGGGGGTTTCGGCGGTGCTGTCGCTGTCGACCGGGGCGGAGCTGCTGGCAGCGCCGGGAGCGCCGCTATGCGGGCTGCCGGTGCGGACCTATGCCAACATCGCCGGACTGGCCGGGCGGATGCTGGCTTCGCCGGTACTGGTGGCGGGGTTGGCGCGGCGGTTCCGGGCGATGGGGCTGGATGGCGCGGTGTGCGCGATGCCGGGTCCGCTCGATCTGCTGTGCGTGGCGGCGTTGCACCGGGCCGGCGTAGCGGCGACGGTTATCGTGCATGATGCAGAGGCGCACCCGGGCGACGGGTTTCCGCTGCTGATGATGTTGCAACGGCAACTGGTCCGGCGTGCGGATGCGGTGGTGACGCTGTCTTCCCACGTGGCGGAGCAGCTACGGGGGCGGCAATTGATCGGGGCACGGGCGAAGCTGATCGTCGCGGATCATCCGCCATTCGATTTCGGGCCGGTGCCGCCGGCGTTCGGGCATGGCGACGGGGTGCGGCTGCTGAGCTTCGGGCGGCTGCTGCCGTACAAGGGGCTCGATCTGCTGGTGGAGGCGTTGAAGTTGCTGGGGCCTCGGCCGGGGCTGCGGGTGCGGGTGGTCGGGCAGGGGCCGGAGAGCGAGGCGCTGCGGGCGCTGCGGGCGCAGCCGGGCGTGACGGTGGAGAACCGCTGGGTGGCGGAGAGTGAGATTGCGTTGCTGTTGGGGTGGGCGGATGCGGTGGTGCTGCCGTATCGGGAGGCGAGCCAGAGCGGCGTGGCGGCGGCGGCGCTGGCGGCGGGACGGATGGTGATCTGCACGCGGGTGGGCGGGCTGGAGGGACAGCTTCGGGATGAGCCATTGGCGCGGCTGTGCGATCCGGATGCGGGGAGCCTGGCGGCGGCGATAGGGGAGTTTGTCGAGACGCCGGTCAGGGTGGCCGCCGCGGCGGTGGATCCGGCGAGGGCGTGGCGGGGATTGGCGGAGCGCCTGGTGGGCGAGGCGATGGCGGGGGCACGCCATGATGGATTTCGACAGCCGGGGAGCTGAAGGTCATGACTGTTCGTATTACTGAGATACGCGAGATTACGCGTCCGATCAGCTCGGACATACGGAACGCGTATATCGATTTCAGCAAGATGACGATCAGCCTGGTTGCGGTGGTTACCAACGTGGATCGCGACGGACGCAAGGTGGTCGGATATGGGTTCAATTCCAACGGCCGGTATGGACAGGGCGGGCTGATCCGGGAGCGGTTCGCGCCGCGCATCCGGGAGGCGGAGCCGATGTCGCTGCTGACCGAGGCGGGCGACAATCTGGACCCCGACCGGGTGTGGGCGGCGCTGATGCGCAACGAGAAGCCCGGCGGGCACGGCGACCGGTCGGTTGCGGTTGGGACGATCGACATGGCGGTGTGGGACGCGGCGGCGAAGATTGCCGGCAAGCCGCTGTTCCGCTGGCTGGCGGAGCGGCACGGCGTGACCG
>DATDIC010000469.1:0-3064 GCA_036521275.1 Acetobacteraceae bacterium | reverse complement strand
GGGACAAGCCCGGCCATGACGGGTGGGGTGCTCGGCGGCGGTGCCGCGTCGCGCGGTCTTGATCTACGAGGACTGGCGACGCAGGAAGGTGGGGATCTCGATACCGGTTTCCTCGCCAACGACCGCGCGGACCGAGGCGCGCGCCGGCTCCGGCCGAGGCTCGCCGGGGATCGTCGGTTCGACGCGGGTATTTGACTGGTCCATCGGGTGGACGGGTGATGGGCGGCGGCGGCCGAACACGCCGGTGACGGCCTCGAACAGCGTGTGCCGCGGCGGTTCGGACGTGGCCATCTGTGCCGCCGGGTCGGGCTGGGCGGACGCTTCGGTGAACAGGTTGGAGCGATGCCGGGGCGGCGCGGGGGATGCTGCGGCGGGCGCGTGCGGCGCCATCATCGGGGCGGTCATGGTGGCTTCCGCCATGACCGGTTCGCCGGCCGGGTCGGTCATCGCCGGATGAGCTGAATGCTGCGGCATCGACGGGCGCAGCGCGACTGCCGGCATCGGGGATGCCGGGTTGAAGGCGGTCATCGGCGACATTGCCGGCATTGCCGCGGCCGGGAACGACACCGGCGCGCCGCCGCCCACCGCGACCAGATGCGGCTTGCGGTTCTCGGCCTTCAGCGGCGTGTCGATACCGGTTGCAACCACCGAGACGCGAACCCGGCCGGCCAGCGATTCGTCGATCGCCGAGCCGAAGATGATGTTGGCGTCCTCGTCCACGTCCTCGCGGATGCGGTTGGCGGCCTGATCGACCTCGAACAGGGTCATGTCGTCGCCGCCGGTGATGTTGATCAGCAGGCCGCGCGCGCCGGCCATGGAGGTGTCTTCCAGCAGCGGGTTGCTGATGGCGGCTTCGGCGGCGCGGATGGCGCGGTTTTCGCCATCGGCCTCGCCCGTGCCCATCATCGCCTTGCCCATCTCGGCCATGACGGTGCGGATATCGGCGAAATCGAGATTGACCAGGCCGGGCGCCATCATCAGGTCGGTGACGCCGCGCACGCCCATGTAAAGCACCTGGTCGGCCATCTTGAACGCTTCGCGCCAGGTGGTGCGGTCATTCGCCATACGGAACAGGTTCTGGTTGGGGATGACGATCAGCGTATCGACATATTGCTGCAGCTCCTCGATCCCTTGATCGGCGGCGCGGGAACGACGGGTGCCTTCGAACGCGAACGGCTTGGTCACCACGCCGACCGTCAGGATGTTGCGCTCGCGTGCCATGCGGGCGATGACCGGCGCGGCGCCGGTGCCGGTGCCGCCGCCCATGCCGGCGGTGATGAACACCATGTGCGCGCCGTCGAGATGCCGATAGAGCTCGTCGGCGGCTTCCTCGGCGGCGGCCTTGCCGATCTCCGGCTTGGCGCCAGCGCCCAATCCCTGCGTGATGTGCGGGCCGAGCTGGATGCGGCGATCGGCGCGGCTGTGCATGAGCTGCTGCGCGTCGGTGTTCGCGACCACGAACTCCACGCCCTGCAGGTTGGCCGTGATCATGTTGTCAACGGCATTGGTGCCGCCGCCGCCGACGCCGATCACGGTGATGCGGGGGGTGAAGTCGGTGTGGGTTTGCTGCGGGATGGTGAGATTCAGTGTCATGGTGACTTGTCCCTCAGGCCATTCGATTCGTGGAAGGGGGTTCAGACTCGTTCGCGCAAAAAGTTGACGATGCGACGGATCAGCCCGCCCGGACGCTCGGGCTCCAGGTCGATGTCGTGGATGGTGCGGCCGGCGCCGGCGGCCCAGGAGAGCAGGCCGGCGGCGGTGGCAAAGGCGGGGCCGGCGGCGGCGTCGGGCAGGCCGCGCAGGGCGGCGGGGCGGCCGAGGCGCACCTGCTTGCCAAGGATGCGCGCGGCAAGTTCGCGCACGCCGGCCAACTGGCAGGCGCCACCGGTCAGCACCACGCGGTTGCCGGCGGCGCGCACCAGGCCGGAGCTTTCCAGCCGTTCCTTCACCATCTCGAAGGTTTCTTCGAGCCGCGGTCGGATGATGCTGACGACCATGCTGCGCGGCACCTTGGCGATCTGGTGTTCTTCCTCGCCGACCAGCGGCACCGGCAGCATCTCCCGCTCGTCGTCGGGCGATGACTGCACGTTGCCGTAGAGCGTCTTCAGCCGCTCGGCGTGGGCGACGGGGGTGGACAGCAGGCGGGCGAGATCGTTGGTAACGTGAACGCCGCCGACCGGAAGCTGTGCGGTGTGCAGCAACTGGCCCTCGGCGAACACCGCCATGCCGGTGGTGCCGCCGCCCATGTCGATGACGGTGGCGCCCAGCTCGCGCTCATCGTCCACCAGCGCGGCCAGGCCGGCGGCCATGGGGGCGGAGACCAGTTCCGCGATGTCCAGGTCGCAGCGGCCGATGCAGGCGCCCAACGAGCGCAACGCGGTGGTGGCGGCGTCGATGATGTGCAGCCGCGCGGTCAGCGTGGTGCAGAACAGGCCGCGCGGGTCGGCGACATGGTCGGTATCGTCGGCGGAGAAGGTGAGAGGCAGGGCGTGGATGGTCTCGCGACCGTCCTCGTCGGCGCGGGCACGGCCTTCGGTGACGATGCGGCGGATATCGGCATCTTCCACCGCGCGGCCAGCGCCGGCGGAGCCGATCGGCCACTGCACGTTGAACAGGCGGCTGGCGGGCTGGCCGCAGGTGAGGTTCGCGGTGACGGCGCGCAGCCGCATGTCGGCCATGTCCTCGGCCTGGCCGACGGCGGCGCGGATGGCGCGCTCGGCTTCGTCCAGATCGACGATGCCGCCGCCGCGCACGCCCTTGCCGCGGTGCCAGCCGAAGCCGAGCACGCGCAGGGTGCCGTCGCTTTCGCTGCGGCCGATCAGGCAGACGATCTTGGTGGTGCCGATGTCCAGCACACCGAACGGGCCGCCGCGGCCGTGGCGGGGACGTTCGGGTTCGTCGGGCTCCATGCCTTGGGGTGGGAGGACGCGGCGGGACATGTCGTTCATGGCGATACTTTTTCACCTTTCCCGCTGGCGGAAGAGGTCGTCGCGCGCGGCGCGGCGGGTGAGGGCACGCCGCACGGGCCCTCACCGAATTTGCTTGCGCCGGAGAGGTGGACAGG
>DATDIC010000468.1:0-8012 GCA_036521275.1 Acetobacteraceae bacterium | reverse complement strand
CTTGCCGGTCTGATTTGCGCCCAGCGTCCAGAACAGCGGCGCCCCCGCCGGCCGCTCGGGCGTCCGCCTGTCGCACAGCCGCGACAGATCGACCACATCCGCCAGCCCAAGTGCAGCAGCGTGCGCGGCACGCCGCATCCCGCGCACGCCGCGGGCCGGGTAGAACGGGCGCTCCAGCCCCAGCTCCTCCAGCGTCGCGCAAACGTCGAAGAATGCCGGCCTGTCCGCCAGCGAGCGCAGGAATGCCGGAAAATCCGCCACACCCAGGCTCGCCGCATAAGCACGCGGCACCCCGAGCGGCATGTCGAGCCCAAGTGCAACCGGGCCGCCCGGTGCTCTCGCCCGCAGGCGTGACAGGAAGGTTCCGATCTCGCCCACCGGCTCCGGCGCCTGAAGCTTCCAGTGGCCGCCGTCACGCTGGGCTACGGCAACCCAGCGCTTGCTGGCATGCAAGCTCCAGTCGGCGTGAGCCGCGATCATGCGTCAGACGGCTGGGTGTTGCGCTAAAGCGGCTTGTGCGCCCGCTCGATCAGGCGAGAGAGGAAGCCCGGCTTTCTCGGCTTCGGGGTCTCCGCCGCCTTCGCCTGCACCCGGATCGCCGCCTGTTGCTGGCGCTGCTTCTGGTCGAGCCATTTGTCCAGGCTCATGCCGGCTTTGGCGGCGCGCTTTGCTTCATAGGCCCGCTGCCCGTCGGTCAAGGACTTGGTCGATTTAGCCATGGCGGCAGCTTTTACAGGGTCGCCCGATCCGTTCAAGACCCGACATTTCCGCACCGCCATTGCGCCCCCAGTCGCCACCTCCCATCCCAAATTCCTCGGATGACACCACCTGCATTTGATAGTTATGGCTGGCGGGGACGAACCCCTATCTTCCACGCGGGCCTAATCTTCCACGCGGGCAGGCCAGGATAAGATAGGCATAGGAGGCGATCATGACCGAAGAAAAGAAGCCGCGGCTCGTCGGCATCAATCACGTCGCGATCGAGGTCGGCAACATCGACGATGCTCTCGACTGGTACGGCCGGATCTTCGATTTCAAATTGCGCGGCAAGGACGAGCGCAGTGCCTTCATCGACATGGGTGACCAGTTCGTCAACCTCACCCAGACGCCCGATCACACGATCAACGGGGTCGAGAAGCGGCATCTCGGCTTCGTCGTCGACGACCGCAGCCGCATCAAGGAGCTGGCGAAAGCCGCCGGCGCGCGTTTTGTCGAAGGGCCATTCCTCGATTTCCTCGATCCTTGGGGCAACCGGCTCGAAATCATCGAGTACTCGAACATCCAGTTTACCAAGGCGCCCAACGTGATGCGCGGCATGGGACTGGCGCTCACCAAGAACGACAAGGCCAAGCAGGAGCTCGCCGACAAAGGCATGGCCGAATGAGCGACATACCCACAGGGAGGACCGCAACATGACCGCAACAAAGGGCTTTGTCGTGCCCGTGGGCGCCGGGAAGCGCTTCGACTCGCCCAGCCCCGGCCGCCACTTCGTCTTGAAGCTCCTCGGTCGCGACACGAACGAAAGCATCATGATGTTCGAGGAAACCTTGCCCGCCGGTACAACAAGCCTGTTCCATCTGCACCACGACAGCGACGAGGTCGCCTGGGTGCTCGCCGGCGAGTTCACGTTCAAGATCGGCGACGAGGTCACCGTCGGCGGCCCCGGCACCTGCGCCTTCATGCCGCGCGAGATCCCGCATGCCTGGAAGAACACCGGCAGCGAAACCGGCCGCGTCTTGTTTCTCTACACCCCGGCCGCCGCCGGCGGCCTCATTGAGGCGCTCGCGGACCGCCGCCCTGCCGACGACGGCGAACGCGACACGCTGTTCCAGCACCACCGCTGGGAGGTTCTCGGCCCGAACCCGCTGTAGCACCAACCCGCGCAGGCGATCATCCACGCCGAGGTCGCGAAGCTGGATCTGCGTTCAGGGCGGTTGGTATGGAATGTGACTGTCTTGCCCGGCCGGGTACCCCTACCAGCTCAACACGGCCGATCCCGCCAGCGCCGCGACCACGGCGATCATCGCGATCCCGAATGCATGGGCATACGCCGCTGCGCCGGTCGCGGACCCGAGCACCCCGAAAAACACCGATCCGATCGCCGCCACACTGACCGCCGCGCCGATCTGCAGCATTGAATTGACCACCCCCGCCGCCATCCCTCCCTTGTGCGGAGGCACATCCTCCAGCACCGTGGTAAACAGCCGTGGCATCGCGATCCCCTGGCCAAATCCCGCCACGAACACCGTCACGACCAGCATGGACCTCGACGCCAGCAGCGCCACCGCGAGTGCTGTTGCAGCATACCCGACCACCTCGACGGCCAGCCCGAGGCTCAGCATCCGCGCCGCTGCGCGGCGGGCGAGTGGCGCCGTCAGCAACGGCCCGAGGAACAGACCGACGCCATACGGCAGCAGGCTCAACCCGGTGGCCAGCGGGTTCAGCCCGGCGCCGTCCTGCCGCTCGATCGCGAACAGCAAGTAAAACGCCGAGGTGAAGAAGAACAGCGTCGCCACCCAGCAGCCGCGGCGAAATCCGCGCACCGCCAGCAGCTCCAGATCCAGCAGCGGCATGCCGCCGCGCAGCGCAAACCGGTCTTCGTAGCGCAGCAGCGCCCAAAGCAGCGGTGCCATGGCGGCCAGCATCACGAAGGTCCACCAGGGCCAGCCGCGCTGCGCCCCTTCAGACAGCGGCAGGATCAGGCACGCCAGCAACAGCGACAACAGCACGGCGCCACCGATATCCAGCCGCGGCCGCTCGCTCGCGCTGGTTTCCGGCACCAGCCCCCAGGCGCCCAGCAGCGCCAGCACCCCAACCGGCAGATTGATCAGGAACACTGCGCGCCAGCCGAGCCCAAAGGGGCTGAGCGCCACCAGCAGCCCGCCCCCCAACTGGCCGGCGGCAGCGGCCAGTCCCATCATCACCCCGTAGAACCCCAGCGCACGCGCCAGGTCCGGCCCGCTGAACAGCGCCCGGATCGAACCCAGCACCTGCGGGATCAGCATGGCCGCGGCGACGCCCTCGACAATGCGGGCGATCACCAGCAGGCTCGCCGATCCGGCCAGGCCGCACAGCGCGGAGGCGCCGACAAAAGCCGCCATGGCCAGCATGAACACCCGCTTGCGGCCATACAGGTCGCCGATACGGCCGCCGGTGATCAGGAACACCGCATATCCGGCGGCGTAGCCCGAAATCACAAGCTGCACCTGAGCGGGGCTGGCATCCAGCCCGTCCTGGATCGACGGCAGCGCCACATTGACGATGAAGAAATCGACCGGGCCGAGAAAACCGCCGGTCAACAGCACGATCAAAGCCAGCCACCGCGCCGACGGCAATACCGGCGCGGCGGAAACCTGTGTCTGCACGTTCTGGCACTCCTGCTCCCGAGGCGCCTGACCTAGCCGTGCATGCCGGTCACCGCAAGGAAAGCCCGATCGGCTATATGATGGGCCGATGAGTCTCGACCCGAATGGCTACTATGACCGTCTTGGCATTTCGCCGGACGCAGGCGCCGAGGAGATCGCAATCGCGTACCGCCGTCGGGCGCGGATCGTCCATCCGGACGTTCCGTCAACCGGGGATGCGGCCGCCTTCGTGGCCCTGAAGGCCGCCTACGATGTCCTGAGCGATCCGCTTCGCCGGGCCGCATACGACCGCTCCGGGCGCAAACCGATGCCCGTTCGGCCGGCGATCCGGCCCGCGCCGGCCGTCCGCGTGCCGGATGGCGGTAGCCGGGCGCTGCCGATCCTTGCCGCCCTGCTGGGTGCGGCCGGCATCGTGACCTTCATCTTGCTGGCGCGCAACGCTCATTCGCCGACCCCAGCGGTGTCGCGCCCGATAACCGCGTCAATCCCACCCATCGCGTCGCTCGCCGTCCGCCAGCATCATCTGGTCGGAGAGACGACCCATTACGTGGCACCAGGTCCGGATGCCGCCATTCTCTGGATGAAGGACCCTGCGAACGACAGGCTTTACCCCGCCGGCCGGGTCAAGGCCTTTGCCGGCGTCCACGCGCTGGGCCTGGTCCCCGAACACGGGCTGATGGCGGTCGCTCTCGATCGCAATGAGATCGGATTCATCGATGCGGCACGCCTGGTGCCGGGCGATGCGGCCGCCGCTCGTCGCGCCTTCTGTGCCGATCAGGCCGGCGCCCCACCGGCGAACGCGGAACTGCTCGCCCGGCATTCGACCAGCGGCGATGCCCGGCTAGTGATCCACAACGCGGGGGAGCAGCCGGCCGTCGTCAAACTGCGCGACCCCGGCGGTCGGACCGAAGTCAGCCTTTATGTCGGTCCCCGCATGAACGTGACCGTGGTTGGATTGCCCGCCGGGCCCTGGCACGCCGACGTGGCGATCGGCGAATTATGGAGCCGAGCCTGCGGCCTGTTTGCCGCCGGCATGCGAGCACAACGTCTGGCGGCGACCATCGCTCCGGGCGGTGAACTGACCGTTCCGTTGGATCTGTCCGCAGCCTCCGTCGCGCAGGACATCTCCGATCAGGCATTCCAACGTGATTAAATCGCGAGCCGAGCCAAAAGGAGGTGACCATGCCGCACACCACCGCCAGTGACGGGACGAAGCTGTTCTTTGAGGAAACCGGCACCGGTACGCCGCTCATTTTTGTCCACGAATATGCCGGCGACTATCGAAGCTGGGAGCCGCAGCTTCGCCATTTCGGGCAGCGCTACCAGGCGATTGCGTTCAATGCCCGCGGCTATCCACCCTCGGACGTGCCGGCCGATCCTGCCGCGTATTCACAGACGCACGCGGCCGACGACATCCTCGCCGTGCTGGAGCATCTGCGGATCGACAAGGCGCACGTGGTCGGGCTGTCGATGGGCGGTTTTGCCACCCTGCATTTCGGTTTCCGCCATCCCGGCCGAGCACGCTCGCTCACTGTCGCCGGATGCGGCTACGGCGCCGAGCCGGCTTCACGCGATCAATTCCGCGCCGAGGCCGAGGCCGTGGCCGCCTTCATTGCGCAGCACGGGATGCAGGATTTTGCCAGGAAATACGCCTTCGGACCGACGCGCGTGCAGTTTGCCAACAAGGACCCACGCGGGTTCGCCGAGTTCGTTCATTTTCTGGCCGAGCACGACCCGAAGGGGGCCCGCAACACGCAGCTTGGTGTCCAGCGCGAGCGCCCTTCGCTCTATGACCTGACCGGGGAAATGCGACAACTCGACATTCCGACCCTCGTGCTCACCGGCGACGAGGACTGGCCCTGCCTGCAACCCGCTTTGCTCCTGAAGCAGACAATCCGCACCGCGGGCTTGGCCGTGATGGCCAATTGCGGACACGCGATCAACCTGGAAGACCCGGATCAGTTCAACCGGATCATCGGCGCCTTCCTGGCCCAGGTAGACGCCCAACGCTGGCCAGTCCGTGATCCGCGAGCAGTAAGTAGCTCCATTACCGGAATGCGTTAGGCCGGTATGCTGGCCAACCCGGCGGGCCGGCCAGCATACCAACCAGGTGCGTCAGGCTGCCCGAGCCGCCGCGTGGCCCAGATTGTTACCCTCGCCTAGCATGAAGGCACGCAACTGTAGCCGTGCGCGATGCACACGGCTTTTCAGTGTTCCGATCGCACAGCCGGTCCTCGCGGCTGCCGTTTCATATGGAATCTCCTGTAGCGCGATCATGAACAGCGCTTCGCGCTGATCCGGCGGAAGCCTCCCCAGTGCCCAGGAGAGTTCGCGCAGCGCCGTACGGTCCTCGTGCGCCGCAGCCACCGGTTGCTCCGGCATGGTCTCCATGTCGGTAAATTCCCGCTTGTTACGCACGCTGCTGATGAAGTGATTGATCATGATCCGATGAACCCAGGCCGAGAAATTCGTGCCTGGCATGAAGCAGTCTTTAGCCAGCAATGCCTTCGCGGCGACATCCTGGGTAAGATCGTCGGCGGCGGCACGGTTACGTGTTAATGCGAGCGCCCATATGCGCATCTTGGGAAGGAAGGCGATCAATTGTTCGTTGAATTCCTGCGGCACGTCTGGTTCTCCTTGCCCGAAACGCTTCGGTCACTTTGCGGACCTGTGTTGCTATCGGGTTGCCCACAAGGAGGAATGACATGACCTTGAACCGGAACGCCCGCGGGGGCGTTCACGTCTTCGGATGCGTCATTCCCGCGAAAGCGGGAATCCAGGCCAACTCCCTCATTTGATGCTCGCCCGCGCGGACATATGAATTCCGCCTGCACGATCGCATCACGAAAGCCGGAGATCGGAATCGAAAGGCCCGGCGCAATGTCCGGGCCTTCCTAGTCTCATCGGTTCGGATCACGATAATCGCGATCCTGTCCCCATCTTACGGTTTGCTGGTGGTGGTGACCGCGCCATTCGAAGCCGCTGTGGGCGGGGTCTCTTTGGCCGAGGTTGACGGTGCCGACGCCGTCGGCACGTTGGACGCAGTGCTCTGGTTGGTACCCACCGCGTTGGTCGCCCCCTGCGTGGTTACCGAGGGGTTCTCCGGCGGCGTGCCGCCATTTCCGCCACCGCTGCTTCCGGTGTCCCCAGTCGCAGCGAAAGCCCCGGACGACAACGCAAGGGCGGCTGCCGCGGCCAGCAAAATTGTTCTCATATGTTGCTTCTCCTTCGCTATGCCGATGCGAAACGCCGCGCCTGGTCTGGTCGTGGCAGACATCGACCTCTGCGCAAGGCAACGTTCATTACGGGATTTCAGTTCGCCCCCGCAGGCAAAGCGGCTTCGGAAAACCCGTCACGATTTCGGGAATATCACGCCGGCATCAACATGCCCCGGTCATCGCCCTGCCAGCAGCGCTTGCGCGCACGCATCCAGAATTGCGTCGGTATCCATTTCATACGCGCGGTAGAGATCGGGAATATCGCCGCTTTGCCCGAAGCGATCGGGGCCAAGTGAAACCACGCGCTGCCCGCGCACGGCGCCCAGCCACGCATGAGTTGCCGGATGGCCGTCCAGCACCGTGACCAGTGCGGCACCAGCGCCGAGCGGCGCCAGCAGCGTTTCGACAGACGCCATCACCGATCGGTCCCCGTTGCGCCGCGACCGGCCGGCAGCCAGCCAATCGGCATGCAGCCGGTCCGGACTGGTAATCGCCAGCAGCCCGGCGCCGGGTTCTTCCTGTCGCAACTCGGCAAACGCGGCCTCGGCCTCCGGCGCAACGGGTCCCTGATAACCGATCGCGATACGCGCCCCCCCTGCCGGCGGCACCACCCAGTGCGCCCCGGCGATGACCGCCGCCGCATCCAGCCGCCGCTCCGGCTGCGCCAGTTGCCGGGTAGACAGCCGCAGCCACACCGAGCTGCCATCGGGCTGTTGCATGTGATCGAACGCGTGCCGCAGCAGGATCGCCAGCTCATCGACATAGGCCGGCTCGAAACTCGCCAGCCGGTCGGCAGCCATGCCGATCAGCGGTGTGTTCACCGACTGGTGCTGCCCGCCTTCCGGCGCCAGCGTCAGGCCCGACGGCGTGGAGATCAGCAGGAACCGAGCGTCCTGGTAGCAGGCATAGATCAGCGCATCGAGCCCGCGATTGACGAACGGATCATACACCGTGCCGATCGGCAGCAGCCGCGCGCCGGTCAGGGCGTGCGTCAGTCCGGCCGCACCCAGCAGCAGGAACAGGTTCTGCTCCGCTATGCCCAGCTCGATGTGCTGGCCCTTCGGGCTCATGCCCCAACGCTGCGCAGAGGCGAGCTTGGCGTCGCGGAACACGTCGTTGCGGGTGTGCCGATCGAACACGCCCCTGCGATTCACCCATGGCCCGAGATTGGTGGAAACCGTTACATCCGGGCTGGTGGTGAGAATATGATCCGCCAGGTCACGGAACTCGCCTTGGCCGCGCCCGATCTCCGCCAGAATTTCGCCGAACCCCGACTGTGTAGACAGCTTGCGCCCAGCCAGTCGAGGCGTCGGCAATGAAGCGGGCACCGCGACCAGTGGGGCACTCAGCGCCCGCCCTTCCGGGGTCAGCTTTTCCGCAAACGGGCAGGCATCCAGAAACTCCTGCAATTCGTCGGCAGACGCCGACA
>DATDIC010000467.1:0-3767 GCA_036521275.1 Acetobacteraceae bacterium | reverse complement strand
CATCTGTTCAAACACATAGAGGTGACATTCGTTCCTGTCGGAAACGATGTATTGGCGCCCACCCGGAACAATAGGCGCCGATTCTCCGGCTATTGCGGCAGGCTCGGCGCCCGCGTCGCGAATTGCTCGTCTTGCGGCTTGGCCGGCAGGCTGTGATGGGTTTTGGCGTGGTCGATCACCTCGCCGAGCAGCTTTTGGCCAAGTGGCGCCAGCACGCGCTCCCACAGCTCCCGGGCGGTTTCGCCCTTCTTGACGAAGCACCACTCCTGCGCCGCGATGGCTCCGGCGTCCATGCGATCAGCCAGGTGGTACACGGTACCGCCGGCGATTGGGTCGCCTTCGCGGATCGTCCACTCAACCGCCGCGATGCCGCGGTGCCGAGGCAGCAGCGAGGGATGATAGCCGATGCCCCCGAGTTTCGCGGCCGCGAGGGCTTCGTGGCTGACGCGGGCGTGGCTATGCGCGGTCACGATCAGATCGGTTCCGGGCGCAATCTCTCGGGCCACCACCAGTTTTGGATCGGCCTGCACAATCACTTCGATCCCGGCGTTGCGGGCCGCCGCGGCGAGGCGGTCATCGGCGTCGGCTACGACCACCCTGACGATGTCGACGCCGCGTTGGCGCAGCGTGTCCAAAGTCGTCACGCCGAAATGGCGGGAGCCGACGAGGGTGATCCGCATGATGGGCCTTTTCCGTTCGTAACGGTGATGCCGGCGTGACGCCGGGGCAAAGCGCATCAATGCCATAGATGACCCGGTGCGGGGTGCCGTAATCGGCTCGGCCGGGCTCGATCCACATGTTTTCGCGGCTGGCCGCCGTGGCGGACGCGACGGCCAACGGCCGGGCCCATCGGGTGATTTGGTGGTCGCTTCGGATGTGCTGCAGGGTCAGGCTTGACGCAGCTCGAGCCGGATGGCGGACCTCAGCCGCACTCTGGCCATGAACAGACCCGCGCCGTAAATGGCAGCGGGCGCCACGACGAGGCCGGCGATCAGGTCGATAAAATAGTGGGCGCCCTCGACCGGGGCCGACCCGATCAGCATCGCATTCAGACCGGCCACCCACCAGCGCAATTTGGGCAGCGCGAACAACGCCCAAGTGAAAATGACAGCGCATTCGGTGTGGAAACTCGGAAAGGCGACCAGGCCCTCCAGATTGTCCGAGCTGATCAGAAACCGGGTGCCGGCACGCAGCGCCGCCAGGTGCTCGGCGGGTCCGAAGGTGACGGTGGGATTGAGGTTGGCGTAGGCCTCAGGCGCGATTTGCAAATAGAGATACGCCCCGCCGGCGGGAACGAAGGTGAAGATGGCCAGGGTCGTGACGAGCGCGCCCGCGACCGCGAGGATGTATTGGCGCAACCGCCCGAATTTGGAAGCCGCCGTCAGCGCGATAATGACAAAAAGCGCCTGCGTTCCCATCGACCAGTACGCGGCCTTGCCGATCAGGCTGAACAGTGGGTGGTCGGCGGCGAAGCGCAGATAGGCCTGCCAATCAAGCCCGAGCCATTGATCGAGGCTGTGCAGCTCGGCGTCGCGATAGGGAAAGCCAGCGGTGGCGAGCGGATATGCCAGCAGCATCCCGAGCATCATGATAGCGGCGAGTTGCGCCGAAGTCTCGGCGCCGATGGCAATCCAATGGTCCTCGCGCCAACGCCGGTAATAAACCGAGATCGCGACGCACAGCGCGATCACCAGGACGGCCTTGATGCCGCTCGTCAGGTCGAACGAGAGCTTTGTGGCCCAGCCCCCGATCCATACCGCGATCAGCAGCATCCCGACAATGCACCAGATGGCGCGCCCGCTGCTTGCTATCGCGTGTTGCTCGTCAACGGAAAGTTCGGCCATCAGCAGCAAATGCTGGCGGCACTTCGTCAAAATATCCTTAAGGCGCGCAACGCTGTCCGAGGTCGCGCGGCGATGGTTCGACCAGGCACCGATGCCGCGCCCGCTTCGTTACCGCAAATTACCCGGCGCCCGCTTGGTGGTCGAAAAAGGATTCTGGATCGGTGCGAAATCATAGCTGCCGTCGTCTTTCAGCCCGCGCAATTGCAGGAAGCCGCGGTCTGTCACGATGATATCGCCTTTCCGGAGAGATCCATCGTTGATGGCCTGGTCTGCCGCCAGGCGGGCCAACCCCGCCTCGTCCGGCGGTTTCCGCCTGATTCGCTGGGCAGACGCAGCATGGACGGATTCGATCAGCCTGACTGCAACAAGGAGCGTTATCCGCCACATGCGGGTAGATCCAAAGCCATGGGTTTCGATCAGGTGAAAGTCAGCCCGAGGCTAGCAAAGACGCTGAAGCCAGTCCGCGGCATTTTTGCCGCCTGCGCACTTAAAGGGGGGCCAAAGGGTCTCGCTGGGACCGATATCCGGGCGAGTGCCCGGACACCCGCTATTGAAGACCGCAGCGTTCGAGGGCAATGTAGGACCTGTTTTCCCGAGCCATCGGCCTGAACCGGCCCGTTCTCATCACCATCTGCGGCCGGCCTCGCAGGCCCGGCAATTCCGAAGGACGCCGCGATGACATCGAAATGGGTTGCCTTCCTTTTCTCTGCCATCGCGCTCAGCGGTTGCTGCGCGTCGGGAACCGGCTGCTATGCACCGGTAGCGGGAACGCCGGTCGCCTGGGACGGTCTGGGACCCTCGCCGGATGAGGAGTCCCGGGTGGTCGCGGATCGAGCAGGGGTGACCGAGGACCAGCCCAAGAGGCCGGCGAAACCGGTCGTCAGGCCAGCCGGTGGCGGCACGGCCGCATCAAGCGTCAAACCGCATTCGGATCAGTGGTGGGCGCAGAAAGAGGCGGAAGATCGCGACGCCGAAAAGGCGTTGACGAGAAAACTGGTAATTTGCCGCGGTTGTTCGTCGTCGACCAAGGTGGATGGGGAAACCGGCAGCGTACCGCACTGAAGGTCGCTTCGGGAGCCCTTCCGAGGTTTATTTGCCGCGCGCCATCGCCAAAAACCGCCAGGCTTCGGCAGCGAGAAAAAGCAGCACGGCCATCAAGCCAGCTCCGATCACAAAAAAGATCCTGTCATCGTCCGCACCCGCCGGTGCCTCCAGCGTCGAACCGACGGCGATGGCGGTAAATCCGACCATCACGGCCAGGCCGAGGATGGTCCAAAAGCCCTTCGGAGCTTCGCGCGGTTTCATATCTTGGCTTCGCCCCGGCCTGGCGGCCAATGCCGGATCGGCTCAGTTCGTCGTGCGGTCCCGGCGCGCAGCTTGGTTGCGCTAAGAGCGGCCACCCCCGATTCGCATTGCGGAATAATCCTGCAACCTGGAGTCGACCACAACCTGGCGAGGGTTGTTTTTCGCATCGGCTTAACCGCCCCAGAATACAGCCTCCGAGTTCAGACGAAGACGGTTCGTTAAATCTATGATGTTTTTATAGGAAGGCCGCACCGCCGCGCGGCCGAACAGCCGGGTGCCGCCTTTTCACCTACCCCAGAGTGCGAGCGCTCGGCTGTTTGTTATATCCCCGCTATGGCTCTTACTCCCTAAATGGCGGCCGCGACAGCCCCTCGTCCTCAGCTCTGGATGCAGAAGAACGGGCAGGGCGCGCGGCAAAAACCGGCCAGATTTCAATCGGAGACGCGATCCTCGCCGAGCAACCAGCCATGGACAATATGCCATTTGTCCCGTCCCCTTGACGAGAATTTCAACAGTCTGGAACGGGTATCCTGCAGCTCAAAAAAGAACTTGAGCGAGTCCCTGCCGGTCGCCTTGTCGCCCTTGATCGGCTGCTTTTTGATCCAGCTATCCCATTCC
>DATDIC010000466.1:0-5103 GCA_036521275.1 Acetobacteraceae bacterium | reverse complement strand
GCCGCCAACAGCTTGGTCGGCGGTCAGGCTGGTGATGGCATAGACCGTCTCTGTGGTTGTCTCGCCACGGATGATGCGCTGGCGTGTCATACCAGGCCGCATAATGAATGACACGCGGGCCGCGCCTACATCGATAGGGGTCGGGAAGTTCCCTCCCCGCCCTCCGAACCGTGCGCGCGGTTCTCCCGCACACGGCTCTCCAGTCGCTGGTTTGGCGCTTCCTGATGGGTGATCCCGAGCGGATCAGGTCGATCGCCACCCGCAGCTGGGCGTGTGTCAATGTTTAGGCGGGCTGGTATTATATAAGTCAGCGCCGCCGCGTCGAAAGGGCCAACGGGGCCGGCCTCCGCTGAAGGGGCGCCGCCTGCCTGCCCGGCGACAATTACCCTGAGCGGTCAGCGTCAATTAGGATGAGCGGTTGGAGACCCGGCGGCGGGAGGGCGTAGCCCGACCGGAGCGGGGTCTCCAACCGAAGCCTTCGCTTCACCTGTGGGTCTGCTTGGCCTGGTGTCCTCCGATGATCGGAGGGGCCGGTGCCAGGCAGATGCATCAATGACCAACAGGTGAGGACTTACATGAGATTGCGCACCGACCACCCGCAGATGACCGCTGCGGCCAAAGCCGGATTGTCCGTCGCGACCGCCCGGCGCATCGACCTTGATCCCCGGCCGCCGAGCGCGAAGCAGCAACGACGCATCTATCGAACCCGACCCGACCCGCTCGACGGCCTATGGGACCAAGAGATCCTGCCACTGCTGACGGCCGCGCCCGGGCTGCGCCCCATCACACTGTTTGACGAGCTGGGCCGGCGCCATCCCGATCGCATTGGGCCATCGTTCCGGCGCACTCTGGAACGGCGGATCGCCGATTGGAAAGCTCTGCACGGCTCCAATCTCAACGTCATCTTCCCGCAAATCCAGCAACCGGGCCGCATGGGTCTGTCCGACTTCACCGACGCGAACGGCTTTGGCGTCATCGTCGGCGGTCAGCGGCTGGAACACCGGCTCTACCATTTCGCGCTCGCCTTTTCCGGCTTCGAACATGCCGAGGTCATACTGGGCGGCGAGAGTTACGCGGCCCTGGCCAGCGGTCTGGAGAACGCTTTGCGCTTGCTCGGCGGGGTTCCGCGGGAGCATCGCAGCGATAGCCTTTCGGCGGCATTTCGCAATCTGGCGATGCCGGATGCCGAGGACCTGACCCAGCGCTTCGCCGCACTCGTCAGCCATTTCGGCATGGTGCCGACCCGCAACAACCGCGGCGTCGCACACGAGAACGGCGCCATCGAGAGCCGTCATGGCCACGTCAAAACCCGCATCACGCAGGCATTGCTGCTGCGTGGGTCATCGACGTTCGATGATCTCGAGGCCTATCGCGGCTTCATTGCCGGCGTCATCGGTCAGCACAACCGCCGGCATGCCGCCATGATCGACGCCGAACGTGCCGTCCTGCGGCCTTTGCCCACGGCGCCGGCGATGACCTGGGAGGCGATGACGGTCCGCGTGACCAGCGCGTCGGGCTTCATGTGCCGCCACGTCTTTTATACCGTGCCAAGCCGGTTGGTCGGCCATCGTCTGCACTTGCGGATCCATGACGACCGCATCGAGGCGTATCTCGGCGGCTCTTTCGTTCTCACGCTGCCCCGCGGACGCCGGCCCAAGGGCACCGATGTGGCGGTCCATGTCGTCGATTACCGCCACATCATCGCCGCTTTGCGCGCCAAACCGGGTGCGCTGGCCAATCTGGCCTATCGTGACGCCCTTTGGCCCCGCGCCGCTTATCGGCGTGCCTGGGAAGCCCTCATCGCGGCCGGTCCTCCGGGCGACGCCGCCCGTACCATGGTCGGCTTGCTTGCCCTCGCGCACGATCGCGGTGTGGAGGCCGATCTGGCCGCCGCGATCGATGCCGGACTTGAGGCGGGCGAACCGCCCGACCTCGCCGCGATGCTGCGCCGGTTCACGCCCGTGGCGGCGGCCGCGCCGGAGGTCCTGGTGATCCTGCCGCCGTTGGCCACCTTTGACCGGTTGATCGCTTTGGCCGCCAGCGAGGCAGTGTCATGAGCGGCACACCGACCATCGACACCGCCCGCCTGCCGGTACTGCTCACCCAACTCCGTCTGCCCACGGTCGCCCGGCTCTGGCCGGCGCTGACCGAAACCGCCGATCGCGAGAGCTGGCCCGCGGCGAAGACCCTCGCGGCGCTGATGGAGCATGAGGTCGCCGAGCGGGCACGGCGGCGCACCGCCCGGCATTTGCTGGAGGCCAGACTGCCCGCGGGCAAGACACTCGATTGTTTCGACTTCACCGCCGTCACCTCGATCAGCAAGGCCCGTGTCATCGCTTTGGCCGAAGGCGACAGTTGGCTCGATCAGGGCACCAACGTTCTGCTGTTCGGACCACCAGGCGTTGGCAAATCGCATCTCGCCGCCGCGCTCGGCCACGCCATGATCGATGCCGGCTATCGCGTGCTGTTCACCCGCACGACCGATCTCGTCCAGCAACTCCAAACGGCGCGCCAGGAACTCAAACTGGCGACCGCGATCGAAAAGCTCGACAAATACCATCTGCTTGTCCTCGACGACCTGTCCTACGTCCAGAAGAGTCAGGCGGAAACCAGCGTGATTTTCGAACTGATCAGTGCCCGTTACGAGCGGCGGTCCTTGCTGATCACCGCCAATCAGCCGTTTGGCGCATGGGACGCGATCTTCCCGGACCCCGCCATGACGGTCGCCGCGATCGACCGCCTGGTGCATCACTCAATCATTCTGGAGATGAACACCGACAGCTATCGGCGCAAATCCGCCGAACTGAAACTCCGGAAAAAATCTACTGGATCCGCCACGAAAGCCGCACTGGTTGAGCCGTCCCCTGCGGCCGAGGTTTCGTGACGTAACGCTTCGGAGTGGAAATCATGCCTCGTAAATCGATCGGTGAAACAGCCATGACCGATGCCGAACGCCAGGCCCGCTATCGCGCCGCGCACGCGGCCGGCGCGCCGGTGATCCGCACTCGCCGCCCGGCCGACCATCGCGGCCGGGCCCGGCGTTGGGACGACCACGTCACAGGCCTCGTGAAGGCACAGGTTGAGTTCATGGCCTGGCTGGAAAGCCTGCCGGACAACCTTCAGGACAGCGCCACCGCGGAGGCGTTGCGCGCAATCTGCGACCTGGACCTCAGCGAACTTCAGGCGATCATCCCGCCACGCGGGTTCGGTCGGGACTGACCATCAAAGCCACCGGCCTCTGGGCTTGATCCGTTACAGTCAACCCGCGCTCCGGCAGCGATCCTCGCAGCGCCGGTTTTGACTTGACGATCAACCAAAATCAGCCAATGGATCGAGCACCACGGGCGCTCACGCTAATCGACGCGCACCGCTCACCGTAATTGTCGCGCTACAGCTGTCTCCGATAGAAGCGGTTATTTCCCCGCCACCCCTAAAGAACCGACATCCCCGCGCAAGCAAGGGACCCAAGCGGCTTGGGTATCCGCGTTCTGCTCTAGCTCGGCAAGGCTGCCGCCGCAGGCGATGATGCAGCGGGACATTTCGTCCCACAGCGGATGGTGCGGCGTGATGCCGAGGTGCGGATGCCGGCGAGCACGACGCCGACCGGGTGGCGGGCTGAGCTCAGCAGCGAGTTGCCTAACGGTGGAGACCAGCGGATTGTCCGTCCGGCGGGCAGGTTGGGCAGGTGCCGGGCTCCGGTCCTGGTCCGGGTCCCGCGCGGCATCGGGTCGGGCGGCACGTGGCTTGCGCGGCGAGGGATTGCGGAGGGGCGGAGCGAAGGCGCGGCGGCCGAGGCCGGCCTGCTTGTGGAACCCATCCTCGAGCAACAGGGCGCGGCCCATGGCAGCGGAGATGCGGGCGAGGATGAGCCGGAGGTCCACGGTCCCGAAGGGTTTGGCGAGGAGACGGGGGAATTCCGCGCAGGCGGAGCGCAGGCGCACGGCGATGAGGAGCTCTTTGCCGTAGTTGAACACGCGGCGGAGCAGTCCGACGAAGCGAGTGCGGGCTGGGCGCGGGGTCGCCGGTCCGATGGGGATCGGGTAGGTAGGTTGGCTCAGGACCGGAAGAGGTGGCGGAGAACTGTTAGTCGTAGCAGCACGACAAGGGAAAGAAGTCAAGGAATTTCCGGAGTTCGGCGGCCGGCCGCGGATGGAGAAGGCCGCAAGCCCAGCCGAGCGAGGAGGCGACGGCGGGACGGGATCGAGGCAAAGCGCCGGAAAGCAGAACCGACCTTGCCGCGACTCCGGATTGCCGGCAGGTTGCGCGAGCTATTGCTGGCTCGCCGCCAAGGGTTCCGTTGAACTGGCTTGGGGCGACGGCGGGCGGAATGGATACACCAGTTGTCCAGCCACCGAATCGGGCAGCTTCGCGTCAATGCCGTAGGCTGACGGCCATTCGTTGCGGGGGAGGTGAAGGGTTCCAAAAAGCCAATCCATGCAGGGCAACATCGACGCGTAATTGCGATCCCGCGGCTCCGCCAGGGTGTGGTGCCAGTGGTGGAACGCGGGCGTGGAGAGCAGCCATTCCAGCGGGCCAAATCGGCACCGAATGTTCGAATGGATGAAGAAACCCCACATAGTGACGAGCAACATAAGCAACGTGGCCAGCAGGGTGCCCTGTACGCTCTGCGGGGCGCCCAGACCGAGAAGGTAGATCGGGATCAGGCCGCACAAGCGAATGAACACGTTGTCGATCGGATGGCCGCGCGCGCTGATCAGGAAATAAACATGCTCGGGGGCGTGATGGATCGAGTGGAAGCGCCACAGGAAGGGGATTTCGTGGACCCAACGGTGGCCCCAGTAGAACCCGAGATCGCCAACGACAAACGCAGAGACAGCGCGCAGCCACAGCGGCCAGGCGGCAACCGCGGCATGCAGGCGCCAGGGGACAAAGTAGTAAGCGACATACGCGGCGATGGACAGCGGGATCGCAAGCAGCAGGTGGGGCACAAAGCCGCTGATCAGGTAAAATCCGAGATCGCCGATGACGGACTTACGAAGGATCTTCCCCGGCCGCACCGCGAAGAGAGTTTCCAGCGGCAGGAAGATGACGGCAAGAATCACCAGCCATGTGCAGTGCCTGAGCATGCCCAGTAAGAACGCG
>DATDIC010000465.1:0-6326 GCA_036521275.1 Acetobacteraceae bacterium | reverse complement strand
TGGAGCTGTCGCAGCTCGCGGCACATGGAATGTACGGCGATGAGGTGCCCGGAGCCGGCATCGTCACCGGCATCGGGCGCGTCTCCGGCCGGGAATGCATCATCATTGCCAACGATGCGACGGTGAAGGGTGGGACGTATTTCCCGATCACCGTGAAGAAGCATTTGCGGGCGCAGGAGATCGCGCGTGCCAACCGGCTGCCCTGCATCTATCTGGTGGATTCCGGCGGCGCATTTCTGCCGCTGCAGGACGAGATCTTTCCTGACCGCGAGCATTTCGGACGGATCTTCTTCAACCAGGCGAACCTGTCGGCCGCCGGAATCCCACAAGTCGCCGCGGTCATGGGGTCCTGCACCGCCGGGGGAGCCTATGTTCCGGCAATGAGCGACGAGACGGTGATCGTTCGTCGTCGGGGCACCATTTTCCTTGCCGGGCCGCCGCTGGTGAAGGCCGCGACCGGCGAGGAGGTCACCGCCGAGGAGCTTGGCGGGGCGGATGTGCATGCCCGCACCTCCGGCGTGGTGGATCACTACGCGCATGACGACCGGCACGCGCTGGCGATCTGCCGGGGGATTGTTGCCGGGCTGAACAGCAGCAAGCGGCCGGATGTGGTGCTGCGGGCCCCGGCAGAGCCACGTTATGATCCGGCGGAGATCGGCGGTGTGGTGCCGACCGACCTGCGCGCACCGTACGATGTGCACGAAGTCATCGCCCGTATCGTCGATGGCAGCGAGCTGGATGAGTTCAAGCGACTGTACGGAACGACGCTGGTGTGCGGGTTCGCCCATGTTTTCGGGTACCCGGTCGGTATCCTGGCCAACAACGGCATCCTGTTCTCGGAATCGGCGCTGAAGGGCACGCATTTCGTGGAACTGTGCAGCCAGCGGGGAATTCCGCTGTTGTTTTTGCAGAACATCACCGGGTTCATGGTGGGCCGGAAATACGAGGCGGGCGGCATTGCCAAGGACGGCGCCAAGCTGGTCACGGCGGTGGCAACCACTGCGGTGCCGAAGCTGACGGTGATTATCGGCGGATCGTATGGCGCGGGAAATTACGGGATGTGCGGGCGTGCGTACGATCCGCGCTTCCTGTGGATGTGGCCGAACGCGCGCATCTCGGTGATGGGAGGCGAGCAGGCGGCAAGCGTGCTGGCGACCGTACGCGGCGGGTTCGACAGCGAGACGCAGGAGGACGCATTCAAGGCACCGATCCGCGCGCAATATGAGGCGAAGGGTCACCCATATTACGCCACCGCGCGGCTGTGGGACGACGGCATCATCGACCCGGCGGAGACACGGCTGGTCCTGGGCCTGTCGCTATCTGCCGCCATGAACGCGCCGATCGGCGATACGCGGTTCGGCGTGTTCCGGATGTGATCTTCCAGCGGGTTGCGGTTACGCTGACTGCGTTCAAAGTTCATCGATCGGGACGTTGGTCCGGTCCGTAAGGGTCATGACTGTAAACAGACTGACCAGGGCGCAGACGAGCAGAAAATAGGTCGGCGCGATCGGCTGCCCGCTTTGTCGTACGAGCCAGGTGCAGATGAATGGTGCGAAGCCGCCGAAGATGGCGGCGGAGATGTTGTAGCCGATCCCGATCGGCGTCGAGCGCAATCGCGTCGGGAAAAGCTCCGTCAGCATTACCGGTCCCGCGCCGGCGACCATGGCCATCAGGATGCCCGCGATGATCGAGGTGGCCAGCAGCGATGCGAACCCGGGATCACTCTTCATCCAGACGAACAGCGGATAGACGAGCAACACGAAGGCCAGGTTGGCCGTCTGGACGATCGGTTTGCGGCCGAGGCTGTCCGACAATCGGCCGATGACAGGTGTGAAGACGGCCCGCACCACCGTCCCAATCATCGTAGCAGCCAGTGCGAGTGTCAGGTCCACTTTCAGCACCTGCGACGCAAAGGACGGCAAATAGACCAGCAGCACGTATCCGCCGGCATTCCAGATCATCGAGGTGCCGCAGACGACCAGCATCGCCTTCTTTTGCGAGGAGAAGGCAGCGCGAACCGGCGCCCGAGCGACCGCCTTCGCGGTCACAAGCCGCTCGAAAGCAGGCGTTTCGTCGACGCGCGAGCGCAGGTAATAGCCGATCGGCAGCAGAAGGAAACCGATGATGAAGGGAATCCGCCAGCCCCACACATGAAGGCTTTGCGTGTCCAGCGCCGCAGTGAGAATCCAGGCGCTGGTGGCGCCGCAGAGAGAGCCGAGCGCAACGCCGACCTGCATCCAGCTTGTATAGAACCCGCGGCGTCCGGGTGAAGCGTACTCGGCCATGAAGATCACCGCGCCGCCCCATTCTCCGCCAGTGGAGAAGCCCTGCACCAAACGGCATAGCACCAGCCCGATGGGTGCCCAGACGCCAATCGCCGCATAGCCGGGCAGCAGACCGGGAACGCCCGTGGCGAGGGCCATCAGGGCCATCGTGACGATCAGCGCTCCCTTGCGGCCGAATCGGTCAGCATATGCGCCCATGACGAGTCCGCCGATCGGCCGCATCACGAAACCAACGCCGAACGTGGCGAGGCTGCTCAGCAGGGAAACTACGGGATTGGTCGAAGGAAAGAAGGCCTGGCCGATGAAGATGGCGAAAAATCCGTAGAGCGTGAAATCATATAGTTCCATGAAGTTGCCGATGAGGCAGGACAGGATGGCGCGGCGGCGCATCTGCGCAATCCTGTCGGGCTCAGCTAGCAATGTTCTTGTCTCGGACATTGTTGGCCTCCTCACCGGCTTTCGTTCGGGTCTGAAATCACGCGCTCTCCGGTTGGCCCGGTGATGGAAAACGAGTGGCAGCGTATGGTGGGTTGGAAGGCTGGCAGGTCATCGGTGGACGATATATTTGTCGATGATCTCCTGGTTCGGCTCGACCCCAAGGCCGGGTTCCTGGGGCAAGTGCGCGTATCCGTCCTTGACGGTGACGGGGTGCTTCGCCAGGCGCTGCGAAATCTCGCTTGGCTCCACGCAATACTCCATGACCAGCGCATTCTCGATGGCGCACAGGAAGTGCAGTGAGGCAGCGGTGTTGATGTCGGTGGTGAAGTTGTGGTTGCAGACTTTTCGCCCGCGCCGCTGCGCAATCGCGGCAATGCGCATGGCTTGCGTAAAGCCGCAGCGTGTCAGATCGATCTGCACGATGTCGATGCCGCCTTCGTCGATCAGCCGCTCAAACCCGACGACACTGCATTCCTGCTCACCGGCGGCGATATGCTGCAAGCAGCCACGGGAGACTTTTGCGTAGCCGGTGTAATCGTCCGGATGCAGCGGTTCCTCGATCCAGAACAAGCGGTACGGTTCGAACAGCCGGGCGCGCTGAAGCGTGGTTTTGGCGTCCCAGGCCAAGCCGACATCCAGCATGAAGTCGTTGCTGTCGCCAATGGCTTTGCGAATCGCCTCCACATAGCGAAGGTCGGTCGCGGCATCTCGCCCGAATGGCTCCCAGCCAAACTTGACGCCGGTGTGACCGGTGTCGATGGCCCGCTTCGCACGTTCGACCGTTGCTTCAACGGTGAACTGGAACATGTTCGATGAGTAGACGCGCATTTTATCACGCAGCGCGCCACCGAGCAGCTTCACGATCGGCTGCCCGAGCGCCTTGCCCTTGATGTCCCACAGCGCAATATCCACCCCAGCCATGGCCTGGATGGTTGCACCACCGCGACCGAAATAGAGCGTCTGCTGGTACATCTTGTCCCATAGGCGCGTCGTGTCCAGCGGGTCCTCATTGAGCAGGATGGCGCGTAGCCCATTGACCTGGGTGTGGGAGTAGCCGGCCTCGATCACCGCCTTGGCCACGGCAGGACAGCCGTCTACCTCGCCCCAACCGATCAGCCCAGCATCGGTCGTGATCTTGACCAGCAGGGCGTCCTGCGAACTGTCCGTTCGCTGTTGAATGTCTGGCAACCGCAGGTAGATGGCTTGGACATCGGTTATTTTCATTCGTCGCTCCTTCGGATCCGCCCATCCTAATCCGATCCAGCTCTTCGACCAGTATGGCTGTTGCGGTAACCGCCCGCTATGCTAGCGTGGCGATGGAGCCGGCCTAGAAGCGGTGTCAGAACGGGGGAGACTGGATGTTCCATTGGATGCGGAGTGTTGTTGCCGTCGGGATTGCCCTGGGATCAGGTCTCTTGGCATCGGGTCCACAGCCGGCGCTGGCACAAGGGCAGAGCTTCTACGTCGAGATGAAGCCGGATGTCGCGAACTGCGGCGATCCATCCTACGAAAACGCGGTGAAAAACGGTATTTCCCTCGGCTTCAACGTCAACCCGCCGGAAGCGTTTCAGGACGCCAACAAGCAACCGACCGGCATCGACTGGGACATCAACAAGGCTGTCCTTGACGTGCTCGGCGTCCAGAAGATCAACGTCGTATGGATGCCCTGGGAATCCGTCATCCCGTCGTTGCTGTCGCGCCGCATCGACGTGATCGGTGCGGATATCCACGTGACGCCGGAGCGGATGAAGGTGATCAGCTTCTCCGGTCCCGCGTGGTGGTACGGCCCGGTTCTGATCGTGCAGAAAGGCAACCCGCTGAAAGTTACCGATTACGATCAGTTGAAGGGAAAGCGGGTCGGCAGCATCACCGGCAGCGCCGCGGATTTGTATCTGCGCCGGATCGGCGTGCAACCGACCGAGTTCAAGCAGGAGGTTGACGAGCTGCAGAGCCTTAACCAGGGTCGCCTTGATGCGGTGCTGGAAGATGACGTCGTGTACAAGGAATTCGACAAGCAAAACCCGAATAACAGCCTCGATCCCCTGTGGAATATTCCTGTCCCCACGGCCATGGTGCAGGGCGGTGGCTACGGCATGGCGCGTTTCGGCATCCGCAAGGAAGATTGTTCGCTGCGGGCCGCTTATACAGCGGCTCTCGGTGAGCTGCGTGCCAGCGGTGCGGTCAGTTCCATCTTGCAGAAGTACGGACTTACCGACCGTAACCTGGTGATGTTCCCGCTGCATCCCTGAAATCCGTGCCGGCGGGTAGCAACAACTGACCCGCCGGCTTACTGAACACCAGTGTTCGAGCTATTCAACCCGCAAGTCGCGGTTGAGAATATTGGGCCCCTGCTCGGCGGACTGCTGATAACGGTCGAGCTGACGCTGGTCACCATTTTCCTCAGCCTGATCTGCGGACTTTTCGTTGCCTTGGCGGGAATGTCGCACATCGCGCCGCTCCGCTGGGTGACCAAGAGCTATATCGAGGTGATCAGAGGAACGCCGCTTCTGCTGCAGCTTATCTATGTTTACTATGTGCTGCCTTCGATCGGGATTCGCCTCGATGCCTTTCTAGCCGGGGTGCTTGCTCTGACACTGAACTATTCGGCTTATATTTCCGAGGTCTATCGCGGCGGCATCCTGGCGATTCAGCGGGGGCAACATGATGCGGCCGCGGCGCTCGGCATGACGCATGCGCTGGCCATGCGGCGGATCGTACTGCCGCAGGCAATCCGCATCATCATTCCCACGCTGGGGAACTACTTCATCGGTCTGTTCAAGGATACTGCGCTTGCCTCGGCGGTCAGCATCCAGGAACTGGTGTACACGGCGCAGGTTCGCGCCGCGCTCAGCTACCAGTATTTCACGCTCTATACGGTTGTCGGCGTCATGTATTTTGCCGTGAGCTTCCCGGCGGCCCGTCTTGTTGGTTATCTGGAACGTGTCACACGGGCGGGCTACCGACCGCGGCGGCGGCCATGACGGAACCTGGCCGGCCAATGATCGAAATCGAGGACCTTCATAAGCATTTCGGCACCCTGCACGTGCTGAGGGGCATCGATCTCTCGGTCGCGGCCGGCGAGGTGGTCTGCATAATCGGTCCCTCCGGCAGCGGCAAATCGACCCTGCTGCGTTGCATAAACCACCTGGAGATTCCGGAGTCCGGCCGCATCAAGATCGATGGTCGCCTGGCGTATCGGGACGAAGCCGGGGGCATCTTCAAGCCGCATTCCAACCGTGCCGTGTCCGCCGTGCGTGCCCAGGTCGGAATGGTGTTTCAGCAGTTCAACCTGTTCCCCCATTTGACCGTCACCGGGAATATCATCGAGGCGCCTGTGCATGTGCTGCGGCGGCCGAAATCGGTCGCCCGCCAGCGGGCCACTGAATTGCTCGATATCGTCGGACTGTCGGACAAGGCGGATTATTATCCCGAGGAACTGTCCGGCGGCCAGCAGCAGCGGGCCGCGATTGCTCGCGCATTGGCGATGGACCCCAAGGCGATGCTGTTCGACGAGGCAACCAGCGCGCTGGATCCAGAGCTGGTCGCGGAAGTGCTCGCCGTCATGCGCCGGCTTGCCAGCCAGGGCATGACCATGGTGGTGGT
>DATDIC010000464.1:0-3543 GCA_036521275.1 Acetobacteraceae bacterium | reverse complement strand
CTATCGAGGACCGCGAGATCCGGGTCGAATATCTCGGCATCTCCGCCAACCGGGTATTGTTGCAGGCGTACACATTATCGGGCTTCCTGGCCGGATTCGGCGGCGCGATCTCGGCGACCGCGGTCGGACATGTCGCACCGGATGCCGTGTATTGGACGACATCGACGGAATTCGTGGTGATCGCGGTGCTTGGCGGCCGCGGCGTGCTCGGGCCGTTCCTGGGGGCGGCTCTGTATGAGCTGCTCAGCATCTCGGCGGCACAATACCTAAGCAATAGCTGGGAGATTCTGCTGGGCGCGGTCATCTTGCTGGTGATCCGGTTTGCTCGCGGCGGTCTTGCCGGATTGGTCGAGACATGCGCGGCGACGCTGTGGCCCGAGCGAACGCGGGAACGCGGGTTGCCGCGTGGGGGCATCCAATGACCGGCGCGGCACTGCTGGAAGCGACGCACCTGCATCTCAGCTTTGGCGGCGTCCGCGCGGTGGACGATGTGAGCCTCGGCCTGTCGGCGGGCGAATTCCTTGCCATCATCGGTCAGAACGGGGCCGGCAAGAGCACGTTCCTGAACATCTGCACCGGCTATTTGCGGCCCGATCGCGGCGAGGTCCGGGTCGGCGGCCGATCGATCCTCGGATTGAGCCCGCGGGCGATTGCCAGGATCGGGATCGCCCGGGCGTTCCAGCATCCGCAGCTTTTCCTGCAGCGCAGCGTGCTCGATCATCTGCGGTTTGCGGTGTCGGCGGGGCGGGCCGGCTTCTGGCGTCCATTTCATCCGCTCGCATCCGCTGCATTTGCCGACGAGGTCGCCGGATTGCTTCGGCTGTGCGACCTGGAGCTGGTGGCGGAATTGCCTGCCCGTGCAATCCCGGAAGGCTCCCGCAAGCTGCTAGATGTAGCCATGGCGCTGGCGTTGTCGCCGCAGATCATGCTTCTCGACGAACCGACCAGCGGTGTCAGCAGCGCCGAGAAGCTGGGACTCATGACGCGCCTTGTCGCCGCACTTCGTACACGCGGGGTGAGCGCGGTGTTCGTGGAACACGACATGGAGGTGGTCGCGCGCTTTGCCGACCGCGTGGCGGTGTGGGTGGAAGGCCGTCTGCTTCGGGTGGGACCGCCGGGGGAGGTGTTGTCGGATCCAGATGTGAAGGCGCGCGTGCTGTGAACGGCGAGGCGCCGGCGCTCTCGGTCTCCGGGCTCGACGTTACCCTGGCCGGCGCCCGTGTGCTGCGGCGTGTGAGCCTGGACGTGCGGAACGGGCAGAGCGTTGGCCTGGTTGGCCATAATGGCGCCGGCAAGACGACGACGCTGCGGGCGGTTATGGGACTGATCCCCAGCCGCGGGCGCATCCTGATGGGCGGCAAGCCGGTGGATGCCTGGGAACCGGCGCGACGGGCAAGGCACGGCACGGGATACGTTCCGGAGGATCGGCGGCTGATCGCGACGCTGACGGTGGCCGAGAACCTGCGGCTTCCGGCGGAGGCGTGCGGCGCCGCCGCCGCGGAGGTTGAACGGCGCCTGGCCGCGATCTGCGCGCTGCTGCCCGAATTGGAGCCTCTTGCCCGACGGCCCGCGGGCGTGTTGAGCGGCGGTCAGCAGAAGATGGCGGCACTCGGCCGCGCATTGATGATCGGCGAACGTCTGCTGCTGCTGGACGAGCCATTCCAGGGACTGGCGCCCGCGGTGGCACGGCGCTACGCCGAGACGTTGGCGAATCTCCGGCAGCACCGGCCGGATACGGCGATCCTGATTACGGAATCCAATCCCGCCCTGCTCGTTTCCCTGGTGGAGCGTGTGTACACCATCGAGCGGGGCGAGATCGTGCCATGACACGAAGAATGCAATCTGCGCGCGCGGACTCACCGCAGCTTTCGCCTTGGCCCGATGCCGATGCTGTTGTAGTTTCTTTGCAGAGCGGAGCGCGATGATGTTCCACAGGACAAATGTGGCGCCCATGTCACAGACCGGAAGCGCCACGCCGCATAACGCTTCCAGCATCCATGATGTTGACGTCTGACACAGGAGCCAGCAAATGTCGCGGATTCGATTCGACCCTGCCGGATGGGCCTGGAGTTTTTGCTTCCTGGCCGTCTCTGTCTTCGTTCTGCACAGTCCGGCGATGGCGCAGGATACATTTGCAAAGATCAAGCAGCGCGGGGAGATCGTCGTCGGCACTGAATTGCAGTTTGCGCCGTTCGAATTTCTGCAAGGTGAAACGCCTGTGGGGTTCGACGTCGACCTGATCGACAGGATGGCCAAAGACTGGGGCGTGAAAGTGAGCTGGGTCGATCTTCCCTGGGCCAGCGTTTTGCCGGCGCTGGAGGCAAAGAAGTTCGACATGGTGGTGGCTGGAACCACGCGATCCAAGGCTCGGCTCGATCGCTACGACATGACCCTGCCGATCGGCGACGCGACCGTGGCACTCATCAAGCGCGCCAATGACAGCTCCATCAACAAGCCGGCCGACATCCAGGGCAAGGTGGTGGCCAGCATGAAGGGGTCGGAGCAACTTCAGACGCTGGAGGATTACGCCAAGACGCTTCCTGGCGGGGCCAAGGAGATCAAGGTCTATATCGGCAGCCCCAATGCCTATGCCGATCTGGCGGCTGGGCGCGTTTCCGCGGTCGCGACGTCGCTGCCGAATTTGTTGTACCTGCAAAAGAACAATCCGCAATTCCAGGTGGTGCTGCCGCCGTTCGGGCCGCCCGCCTATCTGGCCTGGGTGCTTCCAAAGACTCCTGCCTCGGTGCCGCTGCTCGATGCGGTGAACGCCGAGATCACGAAATTCGACAAGGACGGCACCATCCAGGAGCTGCAGATCAAGTGGTTCGGAAAAGCGGTGCCGCTGCCGTATGAGAATGTGCCGCCGCCCGTACACTGACACGGGTGGCCTGGCGTGAACGCGTTTCTCGGGACGACATCGATCACCGTCAGCCTGTGGCTGGTGCTCGTCGGCGCAGCCATGACCATCGCGGTGTCGTTCGCGGCGATCATCCTTGGTTTCATCCTGGCCGCGCCGGTCTGCGCCGCACGGCTATCTTCAAGCTGGTTGGCACGTCGGGCGGGCGGGCTTTATGTCAGCATCTTCCGTGGCGTGCCGCTGCTGGTTCAGTTGCTGGTCGCGTATTATCTGCTGCCCTTCTTCGGGCTGGATCTGCCGTCCTTCTTTGCCGCCGCCATCGCCCTTGGGGTCTGTACCGCGGCCTATCAGGCCGAGAACTTGAGGGGCGGATTTCTTGTCATCCCGGCCGGACAGCGCGCGGCCGCCCGGGCCTTCGGCTACAGCAATCTGCAGACCTGGAGGCGTATTCTGCTGCCGCAGGCGCTACGTGCGGCAGCGCCGGCGATGGTCAATGAAATCATCTCCATCCTGAAGGCGTCGTCGCTGGTATCGGTGGTCGGCGTCGCCGATCTCACCCGGGTGACGCAAAATATCGTCGCGCGCAACATGCGGCCGATCTTCTGGTATTCGCTGGCGGCCGCGGTGTACTTGCTGATCAACCTGGTTCTCGCGGGGGCCGGAAACCTCGCGGAACGGCGCCTGTC
>DATDIC010000463.1:0-3418 GCA_036521275.1 Acetobacteraceae bacterium | reverse complement strand
GCGTTGAGCCCGGTCTGTGCCCGGCCAAGGATCAGCGCATGCACGTCGTGCGTGCCTTCGTAAGTGTTGACCGCCTCCAGGTTCATCACGTGGCGGATCACGTGATATTCGTCGGCGACACCGTTGCCACCGTGCATGTCGCGTGCCTCCCGCGCAATCGCCAGGGCTTTGCCGCAGGAGTTGCGCTTCAGCAAGGAAATCATTTCCGGCGCCGCATCGTGCTCGTCCATCAGGCGCCCCAGCCGCAGCACGGCTTGCAGCCCAAGCGTGATTTCGGTCTGCATGTCGGCCAGTTTCTTCTGCACAAGCTGCGTCGCGGCAAGCGGTCGCCCGAACATCATTCGCTGCATGGTGTAGTCGCGGGCTGCCATCCAGCAGAACTCGGCCGCCCCCAGCGCGCCCCAGGCGATGCCGTACCGCGCGTTATTGAGGCAGGAGAATGGACCGCGCAAACCCTTCACGCCGAGCAGCACGTTCTCCGCCGGCACGAAAACATCGGCCATCATGATCATGCCGGTGGCGCTGGCCCGCAGCGAGAACTTGCCCTCGATCTTGGGTGCGCTCAGCCCCTTCATGCCTTTTTCCAGGATGAAGCCGCGAATATCACCGGCTTCGTCCTTGGCCCAGACGATGAAAATATCGGCCAGCGGAGCATTGGTGATCCAGGTCTTCGAGCCATTCAGCACGAACCCGCCATCGACCGCCCGCGCTCGCGATCGCATCGACGCCGGGTCCGAGCCGGCATCCGGCTCGGTAAGGCCGAAGCACCCGACCAATTCGCCGCTGCGTAACTTCGGCAGATAGCGGTCTTTCTGCGGCCCCGAGCCGAACGCCCAGATCGGATACATCACCAGCGAGGACTGCACGGAAAAGCAGGAGCGATAGCCGCTATCGACCCGCTCCACCTCGCGGGCGATCAGGCCGTAGGACACGTAACTCACGCCCGCGCAGCCGTAGCCTTCCAGCGTGGCGCCGAGGAATCCCATCTCCCCCATTTCGTTCATGATCGCGCGGTCGAAATGCTCGTGCCGGTTGGCTTGCAGCACGCGGGGGAACAGCTTCTCCTGGCAGTAGGCGCGAGCGGCGTCGCGTATGGCACGCTCGTCCTCGGAAAGCTGCCCATCCAGCCGCAACGGATCATCCCAGGCGAACGGCGTGAAATGGCTTTTCGGTCGGACCGCGGCCTCGTTCATGCCTCCGCCTCCAGGTCCTTGACCGGCGCGGCACGGCTTGCTCGTGGGCGAACCAGCATGAAGGCCGGGATGTCGCCGCCGAAACCGGTCACATCAGACGCCGGTTCTGCGGCAGGTCGCGCCCGTTCAGCCACGGGTTGGGGCGGCTTGGCGGCTTCAGACCGCGGCGTTACCGGAGGTCTCGGCGTTACCGGAGATCTGGGCGTTTCCGGCTTCGCAGTCTTTTCCCGGCGCGGCTTGGCACTGACAGGCTCGGCTTTCTTGGCCGGTTTCGCGGCTTCAGCCGTGCGTTTGGCAACCGTCCGGCCGCGTCCGCGGCGGCCGCGCCGCCCATCATCCTCGGCCCAGGCCACCGGATCGAGCCCCTCGACCACAACGGGTGGGATCGCGTGGCTGATCAGCTTCTCGATCGCCTCGACCGCCAGTCGATCTTCGGGGGTGGCGATGGTGAAGGCGTGCCCCTCCAGCCCGGCACGGCCGGTTCGGCCGATCCGGTGCACGTAATCCTCGGCGTGGTGCGGCACGTCGAAATTGAAGACGTGCGACAGGCCGCCGATATCGAGCCCGCGCGCAGCGACATCGCTGCACACCAGAAGTTGCAGTTCGCCGGCGCGGAATTTCTCGAGGGTGGCGAAGCGCACAGTCTGCGTCATGTCGCCGTGCAGGGCGCCGGCATTGAACCGGTGCCGGTTCAGCGATTTGTACAGGATATCCACGTCGCGCTTGCGGTTGCAGAAGATCAGTGCGTTCTGAACCTTCTGGGTGCGAACCAGTCGGCGAAGCGATTCGCGCTTGTCGTGTTCCGCCACCAGGATCAGCCCCTCGACGATCGTCGTCGCCACCGAAGCCGGACGGGAGACCGAAATCTCCTTTGGGTTCTGCAGGAAGGCGTCGGCCAAGCGTCTTATCTCCGGCAGCATGGTGGCGGAGAAGAACAATGTCTGCCGGGTCCGCGGCAGCAGACCAACGATACGCTCGACGTCGGGAATGAACCCCATGTCCAGCATGCGGTCCGCTTCGTCGATGACCAGGATCTTGACGTCGCTGAGCAGGATGGCGCCCCGCTCGAACATGTCGATCAGCCGACCGGGTGTGGCGATCAGCACATCGACGCCACGCATCAGCACGTCCTTCTGGTCGGCCATGCTTTCGCCGCCAATGACCAGCGCATGCGTGAGTTTCAGATGCTTGCCGTATTGGACAAAATTCTCCGCGACCTGCAGCGCCAACTCACGTGTCGGCTCCAGGATCAGGCTGCGCGGCATCCGGGCGCGAGCACGGGAGCCGGAAAGGATGTCCAGCAGCGGCAGGGTGAAGCTGGCGGTCTTCCCGGTGCCCGTCTGTGCCGCGCCCAGCACGTCACGTCCCATCAGCACGAACGGGATTGCCTGCTCCTGGATCGGGGTGGGGTGGCGGTATCCCATTTCTTCGACCGCGCGCAGCACGGGTTCGGAAAGGCCGAGATCATCAAACAGCACACGGCGCGGCTCCGCCATCGGAGCCGGCGCATAGTCGGTCAGTTCCGCCGAAGCGGTGAGCGTGTCGGTCAAATTCTTGTCCAGTCGAGTGCCGCTTGAAGCGGTGGTGCGGCCTGCCGCGCATGCGCAACCGCCCGGCCGGACTGCTGCGTGCATCGCGCCGGATATCAAGACGCCACACCGGAAAGTCAAGTTGCGTTGACCGGGGACGATCGGGAAACTGGAAGGATGCACGCCCAATATGCAACAACAGGCCAGATTCGGCGTTCGGTACAAATGATGATCAGGTCAGTGCTCATCCGGTGTCGTCGTCCCGTATCGGCGGCGTTGCTTTGCGCGGCCGCCCTCGGCCCGTTGCTTGCCTCGTCGCCGGCCCTGGCCTGGTGGCGTGGCGGGGTCGCCATCGGCATCGCGCCCCCTTTGGTCTATCCTCCACCGATCTACTATCCTCCACCGGTGTATTACCCGCCTCCACCCGTCGTGTACGCACCTCCGCCTCCTGCGGCCTATGCGCCGCCACAAAGTTACGCGCCGTGGCGCGGTGGGATAACCGCGCAGTCCTGCTACGCCGGGCCATACGCCTGTCCAATGGTGCACCCCACCCCGGCCGGAGCTACCTGTTGGTGCCCCGACAATGCCGGCGGTCGCAGCTACGGCCGCGCGAGCTGAACGGGCGTGGTAGGTAAGCCACAGGATATCCCTCCGCGACTTGAGGATTATGCCCTGATCGGCGACTGCGCGACCGCC
>DATDIC010000462.1:0-3244 GCA_036521275.1 Acetobacteraceae bacterium | reverse complement strand
CGAACCAGCACTTCCCCTTCGCCTTGGCGTGCTTGATCAGCCGTTCCAGCACCGGCAGACGAGACCGATGACCGGTCACGTGCGGATGCATGGTCAGCAGGAACAGCCCGCCTTCATCCCACGCCCCTTCGAACTCCGCCGTGAATATCTCCGCCACCCCGGATGGCGGCGTATAGGGCCGCAACGCCGAAAATCGCACCATGTTATAATAAACCGCGTCGTCGCGAATCCATTCCGGCGGCAGCTCGACAATGCCTGTCGCTTCGCCGTCCGCCGTCAGCTCGTACGGTTCGTCATCCGCCATCAGGCTGCTGTCGTACAGCAGCCCCATCTCCCTGATGATCGACAGCGTGTTGACCGAAAAATCCCAGCTCGCCGTCCGCATCCCCACCGGCGCCCGCCCGGCAAGCTTCGCCAGCACCTCGGCCGCACGCAGCGTCAGCTCGCGTTCGTGGTTGCCGGGCAAGGTGGTGTTGGCCTCATGGATCCAGGAATGAATGCCGATCTCGTGCCCCTCGGCCGCGATCGCCCGCACCTCCTCCGGGTGCAGCAGCGCCGAGACTGCGGGATAAAAGAAAGTCGCCGGTACGCTCTCGCGCTCCAACAATTTGCGAATGCGCGGCGTGGCAGAGCGGGCGCCATACTGGCCCTGGCTGATGCGCATCGGGCTTTCGTCGCCATCGCGCAGCGGGATCGTTTCATGATCCGAGTCAAACGATATCGTCACCGCGCAACGTGCGCCTTCGGGCCAGTGCGTCGGCCGCAGGCTGCGGCCGGCGCGCGCACGGCCGACAATGCCGCGCCATGTCGCTTCCGGCCACTGCCAGGGCTCACCGTCGGGATGTGTGCTGCGGGGCTTGTCGCTCATGAAGGGTTTTCTCCGCGTCCATGCGGCGCCATGCTGCGCCGGTCGAAGCAAAGCGGGAAGATGGCGATGCCACAGACCGATATCGCGCTGCTGTCAGCGGAGGAGATGCTCGGCCTTTATGCACGCCAGGCACTCAGCCCGGTGGAGGTGTTGCAGGCGGTCACCGAACGGGTGGCGCGGCTCAATCCACAAATCAACGCCTTCGTGGTGATGAACCCCGGCGCCTTGGCGGCGGCCGGCGAAAGTGCCGCTCGATGGCGAGCAGGCCGCCCGCTGGGGCTGCTGGATGGCGTGCCGGCAACAGTGAAGGACCTCGTGGACATCGCCGGATTTCCCACCCGGCGCGGCAGCCGCCTGACCGATCCCGCCCCGGTGACCGAGGACGCACCCCTCGTCGTCGGCCTGAAAGCGGCGGGTGCGGTAATCCTGGGCAAGACCTGCACCACCGAATTCGGCTGGAAATCGCCCGGCGACTGCCCGCTGACCGGGATCACGCGCAATCCGTGGAACCCGGCATTCAGCACCGGCGGCTCGTCATCCGGCGCCGGCGCGGCGGGGGCGGCAGGGTTCGGACCGCTGCATGTCGGCACCGATGCCGGCGGCTCCATCCGCATCCCGGCCGCCTGGTGCGGACTGGTCGGGCTGAAGCCCAGCTACGGCCGCGTGCCGCAATGGCCGGCCGGCGCCTTCGCCTCCGTCTCCTGTGCCGGCCCGATGACACGCACGGTGCGCGACGCCGCGCTGATGCTGTCCGCGATGGCCCGCTACGACGTGCGCGACCCATTCTGCGTGCCGGACGACGGGCGGGACTGGCGCGACGGCATCGACGATGGCGTGGCAGGGCTGCGCGTCGCCGTGCTGCGCAACCCCGGATTCGATGCGCCGGCGGACAGCGAGTCCATCGGCGCCGTGCAACGGACGGCACAAATACTCAGCGAAGCCGGCGCATCGGTGGAAGACGCCGATCCCGGACTGCCCGACACGCGCCAAATCTTCGCCCGCGTCTGGGGCGTGGCACTAAGCCGCCTGGTCGGACTGTTCCCGGCGGACCAGCGGAGCATGCTGGACCCCGGCCTGCTGGAGGTGGCGCGCACCGACGCCGGCATGTCGGCGATCGAATTCATGGACGCCGAGGCGTTGCGTGTCGCCGCGGCGCACGCGATGGCCCGGCTGCATCAGCGATACGATCTGCTGCTGTGTCCCACCGTGCCGCGCGGCCCACCGGAGGCCGACGCGCCGACCGTCAACCCGGTTGAGGCGCTGTGGAAAAGCTGGGCGCCCTGGACCTTCACCTTCAACCTCACCCGCCAGCCGGCAATTACGGTTCCGGTGGGCCTTGGCGGCAACGGCCTGCCGCGCTCCGTTCAGATCGCGGCGGCGCAGTACCGCGACGACCTGGTGCTGCGCGCGGCAAGGGTCGTCGAGCTGGCAGAGCCCTTGCCAATCGACGAGGTGCCTGGATGAGCGATGAACGCTCCACCGCCGGGCGCGTCCCTGACCCCGGCATCCGAGCGCTGTTCCAGCGCAACGCGCGCTGGCAGGCCTGGCTGGACGTGGAAGCCGCACTGGCGAAAGCACAGGCGGAACTGGGGATCATCCCCGCCGACGCCGCGGACGCGATCGCCCGTGCCGCGCGGCTCGAACTCCTGGACCCGGCACGGATCGAGGAAGCAGCGCGACGCACCAGCCACACGATCGTACCGTTGGTATGGGAATTATCCCGCGTGGCCGGCGACGCCGGACACTGGGTCCATTGGGGCGCCACGACACAGAACATCACCCAGACCGGCGATCTGATCCTGCTGCGCCACGCGCATCGTCTGTTCCTGACACTGATCGGCCGGGCGTTGCAGGCAATGGCGGACCTGGCGGAGCGCGGCGCCGACATGGTGATGCCCGGCCGCACCCACGGCCAGCACGCCCTGCCGCTCACCTTCGGCTACAAGGCCGCAGTCTGGATCGACGAAACGCTGCGCCACGTCGAACGGCTGCGCCAGGCAGAACCGCGCCTGTTCGTGGCGATGTTCGGCGGCGGCGCCGGCACGTTCGCGTCCGTCGGCGCGCAAGGGCCGGAGATCCAGGCCCGCATGGCAGCACATCTCGGCATGCAGCCGATGCGCGTGCCGGCGCGCACGATCATGGACCATCTGGCGGAGCATGTCGGCCTGCTCGGAGTGCTGGGCGCCACCTGCGGCAAGATCGGCCGGGAAATCTACACGCTGATGAAAACCGAATTCGGCGAGGCGGAGGAACCGTTGCCGCCCGGCACCGTCGGTAGCTCCACCATGCCGCAGAAGCGCAATCCGCAACTCTGCCAGGACATCATCGCCGCGGCAGCAGAACTGCGCTCGCTGGTGCCGCTCGCGCTGGAGGCAG
>DATDIC010000461.1:0-11598 GCA_036521275.1 Acetobacteraceae bacterium | reverse complement strand
TGGGGCTCGATCTGCCGCTGCTGGTGCGTTACGGGTCATGGATCGGCGGACTGCTGCACGGCAATTTCGGCCGCTCGCTGCAGTTCGGCGTGCCGATCGGGCCGATGCTGCTGGGCCGGCTTTGCAACTCGGCGATCCTGGGCGGAATCACGCTGCTGCTCGCGGTCCCGTTGTCGATTCTGCTGGGCGTGCTGGCCGGGGTCCGGCAGGGCCGATGGGTGGACCGGGTGGTGTCCGGGATGGCCGTGGCCGCCTTTTCGCTGCCGGAATATGTCATCGGTCTGTTGCTGATCCTCGTGTTCAGCATCTGGCTGCCGATCTTGCCCGGCAGCAGCCTGATGGATCCTTCCGCCAATCCGCTCAGCCGGCCGGCGGCGCTGGTATTGCCTGTCGCCGTGCTGGTCATCGGCTTGCAGGCGTATCTCAGCCAGATCACCCGTGCCGGCATGATCAATGCGATGGACAGCGCCTATGTGCGCACCGCCGTCCTGAAGGGCCTGCCGGGTTGGGTGGTGGTACTGAAGCACGCATTGCCGAATGTACTGCTGCCGACACTGTCGGAGATCGGCATGAGCTTCGGTTATGTGCTCGGCGGCATCGTGGTGGTGGAAACGCTGTTTTCCTATGCCGGCATTGGGCAGATGATGGTGAATGCGGTCGATCACCGCGATATCCCCGTTGTGGAGGCGTCCGTTCTGGTCGTGGCGGTCGCCTACGGGATCGGTAATTTGCTGGCCGATGTCGTCTCCATCGTACTGAGCCCGCGCCTGCGGAGCTGAATGTGACGGCGCGTCTTCGTCTGTCGGCGGGCGATATTGCGGCGATCGGCTTTATCGCCGTTCTTCTGATCCTGCTCATAGTGGGGCCGATGCTGGCGCCGTTCTCGCCCACGGCATTCGATGCCGCGCACGCGTTGGAGCCGCCGGACGGCACGTTCCTGTTCGGCACGGACGAGTTCGGCCGCGACGTGTTCAGCCGGGTGCTGTGCGGGGCGCGTCCGACCTTGTTGCTTGCGCTGGCCAGTGCAGGTGCCGGAGTGATCCTGGGTACACTCACCGGCCTGATCGCCGGCTATGCAGCAGGCACCGCGGACGAAGTGCTGATGCGGCTGATGGATGCACTGATGTCCTTCCCGGCGCTGATCCTGGCGATGCTGGTGGTGGTGATGCTCGGCGCCAACCCGGTCAATGTCGTGCTGGCCCTGGCAGTGGTGTTCTGGCCCCGCTCGGCGCGGCTCGTGCGCAGCGCCGTGATGGAGCTGGCGCGGCGAGAGTTCGTCGACGCAGCGCGGTCACGCGGTGAGTCCCGGCGGTACATCCTGTGGCGCGAACTGCTGCCGAATGTGCGGATGATCATCGTGGTCGATTTCAGCCTGCGCATCACCTATGGCGTGCTGCTGTCTGCCTCGCTCGCCTATCTCGGGATCGGGGTCGCTCCGCCGACGCCCGCCTGGGGATTGATGGTGCATGACGGCCAGCAATTCCTCGAAATCGCGCCTTGGCTGGTGATCTTTCCGTGTCTCGCCGTGGCGCTCACCGCGATGGGCACCCTGCTCGCCGGCGAGCGGCTGCGGCGCAGCGTGGCACTGCCAGGCGGGGGGCGGCCACGCTGATGGAGACGCCGGTTCTCGACATCTCCGGCCTGTCGGTCACGTACAATGCCGATTCCGCGTCGCCGCTCCATGCCGTGCGTGATCTCTCGTTCAGGATCGCCCCGGGCGAGGCGTATGGGCTGATCGGTGAATCCGGCTCCGGCAAGAGTACCGTTGCCTATGCGATCATGCGTCATCTGCCGGCGGCACGCGCGACGGCGCGGCATGTCGCGCTGTGTGGGCGCGATGTGCTTGGGCTGCCGATGGCTGAGCTGGCGCAGCTTCGCGGCCGCCAGGTGGCGATGGTCTACCAGGACCCGATGAGTGCGCTGAACCCGGTGCTGCGCGTCGGCGAGCAGGTGGCCGAGGTGCTCCGCCGCCACCGCGGCATGACATACGCCGCCGCCCGCCAGCGCACGCTTGCCCTGTTCGCGCAGGTGCACCTGCCGGATCCCGCCACCCTGGTGCGGCGCTATCCGCACCAGCTTTCCGGCGGCCAGCAGCAACGTGTCGTGATCGCGATGGCGATCGCCTGCCAGCCCGAGCTGCTGATCATGGACGAGCCGACCACCGGGCTCGACGTGACCACGGAGGCGGTGATCCTGGAACTGATCCGTGAGCTGCGCCGCAGCATCGGCGCAGCCGTACTGTTCATCAGTCATAACCTCGCGGTCGTTGCAAATGTCTGCGATCAGGTCGGCGTGCTGTATGCCGGCCAGTTGGTGGAACAGGGGCCGGCGCGGGACGTGCTGCTTGCGCCACGCCACCCCTATACCAGCGGACTGCTTGCAGCGACGCCTCAGGCGGATGCGCGACAGCACGTGCTGCGGGCGATTCCGGGCGGCCTGCCGGATTTGCGCGAGGTGCCGTCGGACTGCATCTTTCGCCCGCGCTGCGGGTGGGCCAGCGCCGTGTGCGCGACCGCGCCGGCGCTGCGGCATATCGGTTCCGGCCGCGTGATTGCCTGTTACCTGCCGAGCCTGCCGCGCCAGCCCTCGATTGTCGCCAGTCGGGCGCGCCCTGATATGCAGCACGCCGCAAACGCGGCACCGAGGTTGGCGATCGCTGGGTTGACGCGCTGGTTCCGCAGCGGCGGCCTGATGGGCATGCTGTCGGGCAGTCCACCGGTGCGGGCAGTCGACGGCGTTACGCTGACCGTCGCGGCAGGAGGCACGCTGGCAATCGTCGGCGAGAGCGGGTCGGGCAAGTCCACGCTGGCGCGCTGTGTTGCCGGACTGCTGGCGCCGGGCAAGGGGCAGATCAGGCTGGACGGGCAGCAACTGGCGGCTGCCGTCGAACGACGCAGCCGTGCCGAGCAGCAGGCGATCCAATATATTTTCCAGAATCCGGATTCCTCGCTCAATCCGCACCACACCGCCGCGGAGATCGTCGGCCGGCCGCTGCAGCTTTACGCCCGGTTGCGCGGGGTTGCGCTGCAACGTCGCGTCGCCGAACTGCTCGACGCGGTGAAGCTAAGCGCCCGCCATGCCGGACGCTTTCCGCGTGAGTTGTCGGGTGGCGAGAAGCAGCGGGTCTGCATCGCCCGTGCCTTTGCCGCCGCGCCCCGGCTGGTGATCTGCGACGAGCCGACATCCGCGCTCGATATTTCCGTGCAGGCCGCGATCCTGAATGAACTGGCGGAGCTGCAGGCGCGCTTCGGCACTTCGTACTTGTTCATCTCGCACGACCTTGCGGTCGTGCGCCACATTGCCGACGTCGTGGCGGTGATGCATCGCGGAGAAGTCGTGGAGCAAGGGCCACCGGACCAGGTGTTCACCGCGCCAGTTCATCCGTACACGCAGCGATTGTTGCAGGCGATCCCTAGATTGGAGGCAGCGTGATCCCCGTTTCAGTCGGCGACCGTGAAGCGGGCGCGGATGTGGCGGGGGCGTTCCAATTCGTCGAGCAGCGCGACCGCATAATCCTCCATCGAAATCCGGCTGCGCCCGTTCGAGTCGAACAGCACCTGGTCATCGCCGAGACGGTAACGGCCGGTGCGCTCACCGGGCTCGATGACGATGGGCGGGCTCAGGTACGACCAGTCGAGGTCGCTGGCGCGGTACAACGCCAGCGCCTCGCGCTGGGCATAACCGGACGGGCGATAGGCCTCGGGAAACTCGGGCGTATCCAGCCGCTGCACGCCTGGCCGTATTTCCAGCGTTCCAGCGCCGCCGACGACGATCAGGCGCCGCGGTCCGGAGACCACCAGTCCGGCCACGAGGGCCCGGGCGGCCGCGACGATCACGCCGACATCGCCGCTACGGCCGGGACCGACCGCGCTGACGGCGGCGTCGTGCCCCATCGCCGCATCCGCCACCGCGTCGGCGCGGTTCACATCTGCGGTGACATAACGCAGGCGCGGATGCTCCATCTCCAACCGCGGCAACGCATGCAGCACCACCGTGACCTCATGGCCGCGCGACAGCGCCTCCTGCACCACGCGCTGGCCGATCCGGCCGGCGCCGCCAAAAATCACCAGACGCATCATTCAGTTTTCCTGACAGCTAACGGAGGACACTATGACAGAAACCAAGGGCTTCGTGCATCCGCAGTATCTCGTGCAGACCGAGTGGCTGGAAGCGCATCTTGGTGATCCTGATCTGCGGGTACTCGATTGCAGCGTGCATCTGATCCCGGATCCGAAAATCACCTACTTGGTCGTGCCCGGGCGTGAGGCTTTTGAAAAAGCCCATATTCCTGGAGCGCAGTTTGCGGATTTGCACAATGATCTGTCGGACCGGAGCCAACCCTATCGCTTCATGCTGCCCTCGGCCGAGCATTTCGCCGCGGCAATGGGACGCTTGGGGGTTGGCGAAGGCAGCCGGGTGATTCTTTACAGCGCCACCACGTTGTGGTGGGCGACGCGGGTGTGGTGGATGCTGCGCGTCTTCGGCTTCGACAATGCCGCGGTACTGGACGGGGGATTTCAGAAGTGGCAGCGCGAGAGTCGGCCGGTGGAGAGCGGTCCGGCGCCGGCACCCGTACCCGCGCGCTTCGCAGTGCGCGAGCAGCGCCCGCTGATGGTGGACAAGCACGTCGTGAAGACCGCGATCGGCGATGCATCGGTTTGCACCATCAACGCCCTGATGCCGGAACAGCATGCCGGCACCGGTGGGGTCAGTTTCGGGCGACCGGGCCATATCGCCGGCAGCGTGAATGTGCCGGCTGCGCATCTGGTTGATCCCGCTACCAACGCAATGCGGACGCCGGCCGAATTGCGGACGAAATTCGCCGCCGTCGGGGCATTGGACCGCGAGGTGCTGGTCTATTGCGGTGGCGGCATCGCTGCCAGCGCCGATGCGCTGGCATTGGTGATGCTCGGCCACGACAATGTCCGGCTGTACGACGCGTCCATGTCGGAATGGGCGCTCGACGCAAGCCTGCCGATGGAGGGCGGCGGCGGCGCGGTCGATCGCTGAGCCAGCTTCGAACCATCCACGGCACGCGCTATCGCAAAGCCACGCTACCTGTTTGCCCGGCCCGCTCCCGCAACAGCAGCGGAAAAATCGCCGGATCCCGCAGCAGGTAGCGCGAGGCCAGTCGGCGCGGATCGCGCAGGAGGCGGTGCAGCCACTCCAGTCCCGCCGTCTGCACCCATTGTGGAGCTCTTGGAACGACGCCCGCCAGGAACTCCAGGCTGGCGCCGACGCACAGGCCCAATCCGGTCGCCTGTCCGCTTGCCGCAATGGCGGCTGCCAGCTTCTCCTGCCGCGGCGATCCGACCGCCAGCAGTATGAACCGCGACGGATGATCGATCACGAACTGAACCGCCTCCGCCAGCTCCGCGGCATCGTGCTCGAACCCCTTCGGCGGATCGTAATGCCAGATCGCGGTCAGCCCGGTCTGCTGCCGCAGCCGGCTTTCCCAGGCGGCGTGCAGCCCAATGATGGTGACGCTCTCGTTCGCCGGCAGCTTTCGGATCAGCAGCCTGGTCAGATCGCTTCCCGTCACCACCCGTGGTGCCGCCAGGCCAAAGACACGTGCGGCACGCGCGACCACCCGCGAATCAAGCAGCCGCAGTACCGCCTGCTGATAGATCGACTTCAGCGCCGGTTCGCGAGCCAGCCGGACCAGATGGTCGGCATTCGGCGTCACCACATACTCGAACGGCGCCCCTGGCGGACGCGCCAGCGCCCATTCCACCGCCTCGTCGGGGGCAAAATCGGCAAACCTCAGTCCCAGCAATGGCACCGTTTGCATCATAACCCCAGTCCCAATGTCAATAAGGTAACGGCACGGACGTAACTTCCGCCCAGGGACGCAGGTTGACCCTGCGTGCTCCGCAAATCCGTGAGGGCTTCGGTGGCCGAGATCCGCATCCGCCGGTTCATCAGCCACGTCACGCCGGCGGCGACCGAATAGGATGTTTGCGCGCCGTCGCCTTGCAGGAAGACCGCCCGCTGTACGCTGGCCCCGCCGTGCAGCAGCACGTTCCGCAGGTACTCGTGATCGATCGCCAGCCGCGCGCTGGTGTACGTGTAGCCGGCGACACCTTCCTGCGCCGCGTCCTCGATGCTGCGCGTCAGCGTGCCGGTGATGGTGGTCAGCCCCGAAGGCGACCAGTTCGCATCCATCTCCACCACGGCTGCGCCATGCGACTGGTATTGCGGCGCCTGGAAATTGCGCTGCTCCCAGCCGCCCAGCAGCCGCAACCCCCAATTGGCGCTGCCGTAATTGATCCCGCTGAGCGCAACCACCCCGTCGGAGTTGCGTGTCGGCGCGCCCGGTTGTGGCGAGGTGTAGATCGACCCCAACCCGCGTACCACGACCATCACCGCCCGCTCGGGCGCAACTTCGTAGCTTGCGGCAACGCCACCCTGCAGCACGTTGCGATCGCGATCGCTCTGCGGGGTCGGCACGCCAAGCGTCGTCGCGGATCCGAACCGGTAGCTGGAAGCCTCCAGGCTCGGCGTCACCGACAACCGATCGAACGTATGCACGAAGTTGGTCCGGAAGTCGTTGACCTGGTAAGCAACCGGCTGGTCCGTCGGCAGCGCGTCGATCGAGGTGCGGTCCTGGTGCAGCGATAAATGGGCCGCTGCCAGCGTCAGCCGGTCCCGCCCCACATCCAGCGTTCCCCCGACTGAACCCGTCCAGTCCGTGCGGCTCTGGCTGGGAAGATTAAGCGCGCGGAGATTATCGACGCTGACGTACGCGCCAACGCTGTTCCGCGACCAATCGGAGCTGGCCAGCACCGATCCATGCGTGCCGAGCAGCCAACTCCCTTGCGCCGGGTTGCCGCCGAGAACATTGCTGTCGTAACCAACACCCAAGTCGAGGTGCGGATACAGCAGAAAGTCCCCGGCACGCGCGCCGGCCGCGTCATATAGGGGTCGCGGACGTGCCAGAACCTTCGGGCCAGGCACGTCATAGCCTGGGACACCTTGCGGAAAATAGGACGACAGATCCTGAGCCCGCACCCCGCTGGAGCCGGCGATTATGCCGGCAACCAGCAGGCTCCAGCCGAGCGGGCGCGTTTTGGCGTCCATGCAGGGCATTGGACGCCGAATGAATTAACAGATCATTGTATGATGCCGGCAGAAGCGCAGCGTTCGCGAATTTCAGCGAACCACCGGCCCGACATTGTGGCGTTTCGGCAGATTCTCGTCGATAGTGGTATTCTGGTACAATCCTGGTGATCACTTGATCGAGCTTAAGGCGCGCGACGTCGCTTCTCCCCCGCTGCGGGGGAACTGGGTTCATGAGGCGGAGCGGCTGAAAGTCGCAAGGACATATTCCGTAAGCGGCAGCGATAGGTTCGGTGTAGTGTGCCGGCTGTTTTCCGGCCGGGAGGTCCTAAGTCGATGAAGCGGATCGATGCCGCCACCCTGCGTGACGCTCTGACCGACCAGCGGGAGCTCGCTTTGCTGGATGCCCGGGAAGAGGGGGAGTTCGGCACCGCTCACCCGTTCTGGGCGGTTCCCTGTCCGCTCTCCCGGCGTGAAATCCGCGCTCGCGCATTGCTGCCGCGGAGCGCCGTTCGGATCGTTTGCATGGATGATGGGCGCGGCCTGGCGGAACGCCTCGCCGCCTGGCTGGAGGCTGACGGCTGCACCGATATTTCGGTCCTCGACGGTGGCACCCACGCCTGGGCCGCCGGCGGCAATGTGCTGTTCAGTGGCGTCAACGTACCCTCCAAGGCGTTTGGCGAATGGGTTGAGCATCATTACGGTACTGAAAGCGTGGACCCGCCGGAGCTGAAATCCTGGCTCGATTCCGGGCGCGATATGGTGGTGCTCGACAGCCGGACGCACGAGGAATTCGTGCGCATGTCGATTCCCTCCGGCGTCAGCGTGCCCGGCGGCGAGCTGGTCTATCGCATCGGCGATCTTGCCCCGGACCCGAAGACCCTCGTGGTGGTCAACTGCGCCGGTCGCACGCGCAGCATTCTTGGCGCCGAAAGCCTGCGTCGCGCCGGCATTCCGAACAACGTCGTAGCCTTGCGAAACGGCACCATGGGGTGGGAACTCGCCGGCCTGCGCTGCGACCGCGGGCGGACTGAGTCCTTCTCGCCGGGGACGCCGCGCACCGCCGCGCTCGCCCTGCAGCGCGCCAGCTCCTTCGCCGAATCCTCCGGTGTCGGCGTGATCGGTGCCCTCGATCTGGCCCGCTTCGAGGAAGACCACGACCGGACTTTTTACTTGCTGGACGTCCGCGACCCGGCCGAATTCCGCGCCGGCCATCGGCCGGGCAGCCGCAACGCGCCGGGCGGACAGCTCGTGCAGGCGACTGATCAGTGGATCGCTGTCCGCAACGCGCGGATCGTGCTGCTGGACGATACCGGCGTGCGCGCCCGCATGGCGGCCGGCTGGCTGCGCCAGATGGGGCACCGCGACGTGTTCGTCGTGGAGGGCGGCCTGGAAGAACTGCGCGGGTCCGGCGTTGCGCTTGCTCCGATCGCGGAGCTCGTTGCCACCGTCCCCACTATCGACGTCCCCCATCTCACCGAACTCCTCGACTCCGGCGATCACACCGTGGTGGTTGATGTTGCCCGCAGCCTCGAATACCGCGACGGACATATTCCGGGCGCGCTTTGGGGCATTCGCAGCCGCCTGGACACGCTGGCGCCGGTTCTCGGGGCAGCGCGCCACGTGGTGGCCACCTCCCCCGACGGCATGCTGGCGCGGCTCTCGCTCCAGGAGCTGCGTGGTCTGACGCACGGCGACGTGCTCGCTCTGGAAGGGGGCACCGGTGCCTGGCACGCTTTCGGACGGCCTTTGGTCAAGGACCGCACCACCCCGCCTGACGAGGCGTGTGTGGACGTCAATCTTCGCGCCTATGACCGCAACTCGGGCATCGAGGAAGCCATGCGCGCCTATCTCACCTGGGAGATCGACCTGGTGAACGAGATCGCCCGCGACGGAACGGTGCATTTCGGTGTCGGGGACGCGCAGGCTTGAAACCGGCCACCCAGGACCGGTGACAACCACACACACAGCGGCCGCACCCGACCGCCGGTCGCGCCTCCGGCAATCATGGCCGGGCTGGCTCGGTCGCGGCCGTGCGCCGCTTGGGTTCGCGCTGAACCTGCTGCTTCCCCCACACTGCATGAGCTGCGACCAGCCGGTCGATCGGCAGGGGCTGCTGTGTGCCGACTGCTTCCGTGCCATCAGCTTCATCGGCGACCCGTGCTGCCGACGCTGCGGCATTCCGTTCGCCGCCGCCGGCCATGCGGGCCCGGATCGGCTATGCCCGTCCTGCCACGAACGGCCGCCGCTATTCGGCTGCGCACGCGCCGCGCTGCGTTACGATGACGCCGCCCGTCGGCTGATCCTGCCGTTCAAGCATGCGGACCGCACGGAGCTTGCCGCCGTGCTGGCCGCATACATGGTCCGCGCCGGCGCCACGCTGCTCCACACCGCCGACCTGCTGGTGCCGGTCCCCATCCATCCCGCCCGGCTGCGGCATCGCCGCTACAACCAGTCCGCGCTGCTGGCGCGCCTGATCGCCGCGCGCACCGGCCTGGCGGTGCTGCCCGATGCGCTGCGCCGGGTGCGCGGCACCGCCCCATTGGGCGGCAAGTCGGCGGAGGAGCGCGCCGCCGAGCTGAACGGCGCCATCGAAGCGCGACCGCGGCGGGCGACGCAGCTTGCCGGGCGCCGGGCGCTTCTGATCGATGATGTGATGACCTCGGGGGCTACCGCGAACGCCTGCACCGCCGCGCTGTTTGCCGCCGGTGTCGCAACCGTGGATGTGCTGGCAGCCGCACGGGTACCCGACCCAAGGCTTGCGTAACAGTTCAAGCGACGTGCTCCGATCTCGCATTCGTCGGGTCCGTTCCTTGTAACGTCCGGCCAAATGTCGCGCGGTTGCCATGCCTCCGGCGGAGCCGTAGGGTCCCACGACCAGAGTTTTCTGCGTGCGGAGGGGACAATGAAGGTAGGCGAGGCCATTGCGGAAATCATGAAACGCGAGGGGATCGAGATCCTTTGCGGCTACCCGGTGAATCACCTGATCGAATTCGCTGCTGCTGCCGACATCCGTCCGGTCATGGTCCGCCAGGAGCGGATCGGCCTGCACATGGCCGACGCGATCTCCCGCGTCTCGTCCGGCCAGAAGATCGGCGCTTTCTGCATGCAGCACGGCCCCGGCACCGAGAATGCTTATGGCGGCGTCGCGCAGGCATTTGCCGAATCAGTGCCGCTGCTGGTCGTGCCGCAGGGTTTCGCCCGCCGCATCGCCCATATCGACCCCAACTACAGCGCGGTGCGCGAGATGCGCGGCATTGCCAAGTCAGCCGAGCCGATCAACGTGCCAGCCGAGGTCACCAACGTGATGCGCCGCGCCTTCACGCGCCTGCGCAACGGCCGCGGCGGCCCATGCATTGTCGAAGTCCCGGCCGATATCTGGAACGAGGAGATAGGCGAGCTCGACTACACGCCGGCAATCAAGGCCCGCACCGCCCCGGACCCGCAGGACGTGCGCAAGGCCGCGCAGGCCATCCTGGCGGCCAAGCGCCCGGTCATCTACGCCGGAACCGGGATCCATTGGGCCCAGGCCTGGCCGCAACTGAAACAATTCGCCGAGCTGCTCGGCGCCCCTGTCACCACCAGCCTGGGCGGCAAGAGTTCCTTCCCCGAAAACCACCCGCTCTCGCTCGGCTCTGGCGGCGCCGCCATTCCCAAGACGGTGCATCACTTCGTCAGCCACGCCGATCTGATCATCGGGATCGGTTGCTCGTTCACTGAAACCAGCTTCGGGATCAAGTTCCCCAAGGGCAAGAAGTTCATCCAGACGACCATCGATCCCAACCATCTCGCCAAGGACGTACCCCTCGTGGCAGGGCTGCTCGGCGATGCGGCGCTGACGCTGGAGGCTCTTATCGGCGAGCTGTCCCAGAGCATCCGCTCTCCGCGGGACTCCTCGGCGGTGGTCAAGGAAATTACTGAAGTCCGCGAAGGCTTTATGGCCGAATGGATGCCGCTGCTGACCTCCAACGAAAACCCGATCAGCCCGTATCGCGTGATCTGGGAGCTGATGCACACGGTCGATATCAAGAACACCATCATCACCCACGATGCCGGCAGTCCGCGCGATCAGATATCTCCGTTCTGGGTGGCGACCGAGCCGCTATCCTATATCGGTTGGGGCAAGACCACCCAGCTCGGCATGGGCCTTGGCCTGGCGATGGGCGCCAAACTGGCGAAGCCCGACAAGCTCTGCATCAATTTCTGGGGCGACGCGGCGATCGGTTTCACCGGCATGGATTTTGAAACCGCCGTGCGCGAGCGCATCCCCATCCTGTCCTGCCTGATGAACAACTACTCGATGGCGATCGAGCTCAAGGTGATGCCGATCTCCACCAAGAAATACCGCTCGACTGATATCTCCGGTAACTACGCCGACATGGCGAAGGCGTTCGGCGGCTACGGGGAGCGGATCACCGATCCGTCGCAGATCAAGGCGGCGATCCAGCGCGGCATCGAGCAGACCAAGGCCGGCAAGCCGGCTCTGCTCGAATTCATCACCGCGAAAGAGACGCGCGTCTCGAAGTTCGGCTAGCCCCC
>DATDIC010000460.1:0-2907 GCA_036521275.1 Acetobacteraceae bacterium | reverse complement strand
CCATCCGCGACCACCTTGCTGGTTTGCGCGGTTTCGCCCAACTGGGCCAGCATCGAGAGGCAGCGGGCGGTGACGTCCTCGGTCGGCGGATCGAGCAGCGCGCCATGGTCGGAGAACGGGATGTTGTTGAGATAATATTCGAGATTGTCGACATCGAAGGCCGCCCAGCCGCCGTTGCTGCTTTGCATGCCTTCAATCCACTCGCGAGCGCGGGCGATCGCTGCATCGTATTGCGAGTTGGGGCTGGCACGCCGGATGCGATCCATCGCCATCACCACGACCGCCGTATCGTCGAGATCGGGATAATAGGCGTTGTTATACTGGAACGCCCAGCCACCGGGTCGAACCTCCGGCCGTTTCACCGCCCAATCGCCCTTGACATCGAGCACCTGTCTCGGCAGCAGCCAATCCAGCCCCTGTCTGGCTGCAGGCAACGCTTCCTCGCCGCCGGCCTCGATCAAGGCGTGACAGGCCAGCGAGGTGTCCCACACCGGCGAGACGCAGGGCTGGCAATAGGCCTCGCGTTCACCGATCACCAGAAGCCTGTCGAGCCCTCGCCGCGTCATCGCGCGCGGCGGGTAATCCGCAGGCTTGCCAAGCACCTCATACATCATCACGACATTGGCCATCGGCGGGTAGATGGCGCCCAGTCCATCTTCGCCGTTCAACCGTTCTTCGATGAAGGCAACCGCGCTGTCGATGGCACGGGCCCGCAACTTCTTCGGAAACAGCGGTTCGATTGCCCGCAGCACCGTGTCCAGCCCGCGGAACAAGAGGAACCAGCCCCAGCTCTGATGCGGCGCCTTGGCGGTCATTCCGATCGAATCCGGCCTCTGCAGGAACAGCTCGTCGATGTTGACGCCACTGATGTGCTTCGCCTTGGGCTTCAGTGCTGCCAGAACCAGCAGCGGTACCAGCGTGGTTCGCGCCCAGTATGAGATCTTGTTGAGATGAAACGGCGACCACATCGGCAGCAGCATGATCTCGACCGGCAGCACCGGCACGCTCCGCCAGGTCAGCACGCCAAACATTGCCAGCATGAACCGCGTGAAGACGTTGCTGTGAACCGCGCCGCCACGCGAGCGCATGGCCTCGCGCGCCCGTATCATGTGCGGCGCGTCCACGGCATCGCCGATCATTTTCAGCGCGAAGTAGGCTTTTACGCTGGCGCTCATTTCGAATGCGCCGTCATGGACCAGCGGCCAGCCACCATGGGCGCCCTGAATCCGGCGCAGATAATTCGCGATCTTGCCTTCGAGCACGGTGTCGACCGGCTCGCCCAGATAGCGGCGCAGCAGCACGTATTCCGCCGGGATGGTGCAGTCGGCTTCCAGCTCGAACACCCAGTGTCCGTCCGGTTGCCGCAAGTCGAGCAACGCCCGCGTTGCCGATGTGATGTTCGTCTCGATCACGGAAGCATCCTTGATGCCAACGCTATCATTACCGGAATGCATGTCGCTCAATATCCGCTCTATCCGTCCTGTCCGGTTTTGCCGGCAACCGATCAGGAACGCCGTCTGGCGAGGACAAGGTCGGCCGCACGATCCCCGGATCGCACCGATCCTTCGATGGTGGCGGGCAACCCCGTATCAGTCCAGTCGCCCGCGAGAAACAGGTTTTTCCACTGGGTAATTGGACCCGGCCGCAGGGCATTCTGCTCTGGCGTGGCCTCAAATGTGGCACGGCGTTCCCGCACAATCTGCCAGGCCGGCAGCTCGCCCTGAATGCCGGCGGCCTTACAGACATCCCGCCAGAGCGCCTGCGCCAGTTCTTCGCGCGGCATCTCCACCAGACGGTCGGCATTGCTGATGGTGATCGACAGCCGCTGCGGGAACGAGAACAGCCATTCCACCAATCCACCGACCACGCCGAGGACCGGCGCCAGGTTTCGAGGCGGATCGACGCGGAAATGCCCGTTCACAATGGCCCGGAACTTGGACGGAGTCTTGAGACCCGGCAGCAGCCCGGCTGCGGCGCGCGGCGGGACCGCCATCACCACGGCATCGTCGGCCGCAATCGGGACCACCTCGTCACCGAATCTCAGTTCGCCGACCCGGCCATCCGACGTCACGAACGCGCGCAGTTCGTGCTCGAACCGGACCTCGGCGCCCTTGGTACGCAGCAGCCGGATCGCGGGTTCGACCAGCACGGCGCTCAAGCCGTCGCGTGCCACCAGCGGCCGGCAGGCGCTGCCTCCGGCCAGCAGTGTTTCCCGCACCACCGCGCCGGCCAGGCCCGCGGAGCCCTCGGGCGGATCGACGTTGAGCGCGGCCAGCAGCACGGGCTGCACCAGCCGCTGGTACAAAGCTCCCTGGCAGCGGATGGTGGCGCCAACGGACCTGCCCGTTCCTGCCCAGATCAACGGTGCCAGGCCGAGATAATCCCGCAGGTCGGTATCGGGCACTCGGCGCGCTTCATCGAATATCCATAGCGGGAGCCGCCCATTTCCGAGATCGAGCTGCCAGCGCTGTCCCGTCGTCAGATCGACAAACGGAAACCTGGCATCTTGTGGCCCAACCAGCCCCGTTTCGGTGCCGATCGACCTTGCATAGGCAAGCGCGTGGCGATTGCCCGATAACAGCAGGTGATTGCCGTTGTCGATGGTCAGGTTGGTCGCGGCGTCGAAATAGGAACGGCAACGGCCGCCAGCCTGCTGGGTGGCCTCGTGGACATGCACCTTGAAACCGGCATCGGCCAGCCGGACGGCGGCCGACAGGCCCGAAATTCCGGCGCCGATGATGTGTGCGGTCCGTTGCATCAGATCAAGGCATAGCGGACGAGGATGGCGATGCGGGCCATCTTGTTGACGCGAACCGGAGCGCGCGGCGATGCGAACCCCCTCGTCACCAGCAACGCCAGGATCGCGCGGTAGTATCGCGACATGATCCGGGGCGCGCGCACCGCCCG
>DATDIC010000459.1:0-6955 GCA_036521275.1 Acetobacteraceae bacterium | reverse complement strand
CTGTATGCCCGATCGGTAGCGTCCGATCGAAAGCACGTCCTGTTCATTGACGACGCGGTTCCGGTTCGCATCGCCGGATCGGGATTTGTCCGCGCCAATGACCTGATTGCAGCGATGACGGCAATTGGATTTGCGGTAACGGTCTATCCGCTTGCAACGCCGGAATTCAGTCGATTCAGTTTGGCTCCTGACCTCGCAGAGACGGTCGAGGTGATTCAAAATGGGACCGCCTCCCGGCTAGCTCAATTCCTCCGCGAGCGGCCAGGTGTCTATGACGTGCTCTGGGTGGCGCGCACCCACAACCTTGAGCTTGTGTGTTTTGCGCTAGAGGACGCGCTTGAGAATAGCCCGCGACCCCTCTTGATACTGGACACAGAAGCAATCGCCGCCATCCGTGATGCGGAACGCGCTCGCATGACCCAGCAGCCGTTCGATCTTGATGCAGCTCTGGCCGCTGAACTCCGCCATGCCGCCCTGTGCCAGCACATCGTGGCGGTAAGCCGACGTGAGGCCGAGATCCTGGACCGCCGTGGGTTCGCCGACGTTACCGTGATCGGTCACGTGCGAGACGTTCGCTTGACCGGGCGCCGGTACGCCGATCGCTCAGGGATGTTGTTCGTTGGCGCCATTCATGAAATCGGCAGTCCAAACCATGATGGTTTGTGCTGGCTCATCGACGAGGTACTTCCGCTGGTGGAACGGGAGCTTGGCTGGCAGACACGCCTTACAGTCGCCGGTTATCTAGCTCCCGGCGTCAGCCTGGAGGGCTACCGGAACCATCCCCGGGTCACGCTATGCGGCCCGGTGACCGATATCACTCCGCTCTACGACTCGCACCGTGTGTTCGTGGCACCCACCCGTTTCGCGGCGGGCGCACCGTACAAGGTGCATGAGGCCGCGTCCTTCGGGCTGCCGATTGTCGCCACGGACGTGCTGAACGCGCAGCTTGAATGGCAGTGCGAAACGGATATTCTGGTTGCGGGATCGACTGATCCGGTGGAATTCAGCCGGCACCTGGTCCGCCTGCAACGCAATGAGGCCCTATGGCAGAAGCTGCGCGCGGCCGCCGCCGCGCGTATCACTGCCGAGAATGGTCGGGACCGATACAGCGAAGCTCTTCGTCGCGTGCTCGGATCGCCAATCAGGTCTCCAGCCGTCCCATCTGGCGACGTCCTAAAGCCAGTTCTGTAACCACGCCATGGAGCGTCCGCAGCTCCTGCTCCGTTACTTCGCCGCGCTGAAAGAAGTGTCGAATATTGCGAATCATCCCCGGACGCTTCGGCAGATTGCGCAGGAATCCGCACGCGTCGAGCTGATAGACCAGATGCGCAAGAAAATTGTCGAGCTCGGCTTTAGTGGCGACATTCGTCTCGTTGGTCATGAGCATCCGTGGCACGGTATCGTCCGCCGTCATCCACCATTCGTACGCCATGACCATCACCGCCTGCGCCAAATTCAGGGACATAAATGCCGGATTGAGCGGATAGCGGACCAGCGCGTCGGCTTCGGCCATATCGTCATTGTCCAGACCGGCCCGCTCTGGCCCGAATAAAATACCGGCCCGCAAGTCCCGAGTACAAATCTGGTGCAGCTCGTACGCTGCTCCCCGCGCGGTCAGAACCGGCTTGATCACATGCCGTGGGCGCGGGCACGTAGCGAACACATGATGCAGGTCGCCGACGGCCTCAGCGACATTCTCAAAGACCGTGACGCTATCAAGGATGCGGTGTGCCCCGGACGAGTTTCGCCAGGCTTTGTGCTGTGGCCAGCCATCGCGGGGCGCAACCAGGCGCAAATGAAACAAGCCTCCGTTCGCCATTGCCCGGGCACAGGCACCGATATTGTCTGCAAGCTGGGGCCGGACCAGCACCACCACCGGACTGTTGCCGATCGGACCGAGATCGGCCCCTGCCTCGCGCCCGGTCATACTGAAGCGCGTCGCCACGTTGTGCCGCCAGGGCCATCCTCCAGCACAATCCCCTGTGCTGCCAGTTCGGCCCGGATAGCGTCGGCCCGCGTGAAATTTCGCCCCTGGCGTGCCGCCTGACGCTGCGCAATCGCTGCCTCGATAGCTTCTACCTCCACGTCGCCGCGGAACCACACCGCCGGGTCCATCTGCAGCAACCCCAGAATATCGCCTGCGGCGCGCAGGCCCGCCGCCGCCTGGACGTCACCGGTAAGTGCGACATCCGCCAAACCGTGCATCGTGGCGAGTGCCAACGGCGTGTTCAGATCGTCGCACAGCGCCGCCATTATCGGCGCCGGCGTATGTCCGACGGGCGTCCCGCCGGAGCAGCGTCCTAGCGCCCGATAGAACCGATCCAGCTCTCGCCGTACCTCCGCCAGCCCCGCGTCGGTGAAATCGAGTAGTCCCCGATAATGTGTCCGCAACAGAAGTAACCGGATCGCTTCCCCAGGGGCCTTCGCCAGCACATCGCGTACCGTGAAAAAGTTGCCGAGCGATTTCGACATCTTCTCACCATTCACCTGCAACATCGCATTGTGTACCCAGTAGCGGGCAAAATGACTATTTGGAAAAGCGCAAACGCTTTGCGCCAACTCGTTCTCGTGATGCGGAAAGATCAGGTCCGTCCCACCGCCGTGAATGTCGAATGTCTCGCCCAGGTAGCGCCAGGACATCGCCGAGCATTCGATGTGCCACCCTGGACGCCCCCGGCCCCACGGGCTGTCCCATCCGGGCAAGTCCGGCGTGGAGGGCTTCCACAGAACGAAGTCTCCGGGGTCATGCTTGTACGGTGCAACGTCGATACGTGCGCCGGCCAGCAGCTCGTCCGGGCTGCGCCCAGATAGCTGCCCATATTCCTTGAAACTTGAAACCGAGAACAGCACATGACCCGCCGCGACATAAGCGTGTCCCGATGCGATCAGCCGCTTATTCAGCTCGATCATTTCGGATATGTGTTCGGTGGCTCTTGGCTCAATATCCGGCGGCAATGTACCTAGCGCCGCCATATCGGCGTGATAGTCCGCCGTGGTGCGCGCAGTGATGTCCCTGATCGTTTCGCCGGTCTCCTTTGCGCGCGCGTTGATCTTGTCTTCAACGTCCGTGATGTTCCGAACGTAGGTAACGCGTGGAAACAGCCGGCGCAGCAAGCGCGCCAGAACATCGAACACCACAACAGGCCTGGCATTGCCGATATGGGCCAAATCATAAACCGTCGGCCCGCAGACATACATTCGTACGTGTGAGCGATCTAGCGGGATGAAGTGCTCCCGCCGGCGCGTCATGCTATTGTGCAGATACAGTTCAGTCATTTCCAGCTTCTCCGCCCGGGCGGGTCAAGAATCAACCCGCTTGGCCATCAGCGGTCGGCTGCCGCGGGTCGCGGTTCGACAATTCGAAGGAAGCTTACCAGTGCCGCCACCCCGGCTACGGCAGACGATACCAGCAATGTCACTAATGGCCCATGCGTGGCTACAACGCCGAACACCAGCGCCACCACCGCCGCACCGGTAGTCTGTCCCATCAGCCGCGCCGTCGCCTGCATGCCGCTGGCGCCCCCGGTGCGCGATCGCGGGGCGGAGGTGATGATCGCTCGGTTGTTCGGGGTGTTAAAAAATCCGAAGCCGAACCCGCAAATAACCATGCGCCAGGCGATATTCAGACCCGAGGGTTGAGCTGGCAGGGTGCTCAGTAGCGCAAGTCCACCGCAGAGTACCGCCAGCCCACAGCCGCTCAAGATCCCCACCTTGTACCGATCCGCCAAACGCCCTGCAAAGGGTGCAATCAACGCAACGGTCAGAGGCCACGGCGTCATCAGAAGTCCGGTCTGCACCTCGTTCCGGCCCAGCGTGTTCTCCAGCAGGAAGGGCAGCGACACAAGGGCCATCCCCTGCGCCATGAAACCGCAGATCGAAGTGGCAACCGACATCGCGAACAATGGAATCCGCAGCAGATCAATCGGCAGCAGCGGAGAAGTGCGCGTTATCTGTCGCCCAACAAGGATCAGGCCGATCACCACTGCCACCACAAGCTGCGTGATCACCGCCTCGATCCGCTCTCCATGCCCGAATCCATCGATCGCCGTGATCAGCATACCGATCGAAACTGCGCTCATCAGCGCCGACAGCAGATCAAAGGGAATCCGGGCTTGCGGCGTCGCCGGCAGCGCGCGCCAAGCCACCAGCAGTGCCGCCGATCCGATCGGCAAGTTCACCGCGAACAGCCAGGGCCAGTGTGCTACCGACAGAATCGCGGCGGCGACCGTCGGGCCGATCGCGGACGAGATCGAGCCAACCGTTGCGTTGAACCCGATGCCCCGGCCGACGAACCGACGCGGGTAGATGAACCGCACCAGCGCCCCGTTCACACTCATGATTCCGGCAGCGCCAAATCCCTGGACGATACGCGCTAAAGTCAGGCTGATCAGGGAATCCGAGAGTGCGCAGCCCAGCGAAGCCACAGTGAAGACGGCAAGGCCCCATCTATAGACGCGCCGGTACCCAAATATGTCGCCGGCGGAGGCCAGCGGCAGCAAAGAAATGGTGACGGTGAGCTGGTACGCGTTCACCACCCATATCGAATCGGCCGGCGATGCGTTGACGTCCTTCGCGATCGTCGGCAACGCAACATTGGCGATCGCGCCGTCAAGCACCGCGAGGGTCAGGCCCAGCGCGATCGTCAGGATCGCCCAATAGCGTTGCGGGGTGGGAACACCGTCCGGTGGCTCGGCATGGCCAATGGAGGAATTGGCGGACGTCGCTCCCATCAGACGGTGCAGGTCGGCACGGAGATCAGTTCGGTCGCCACGGCCAGCACCTCACTGACTGGCAGTTCGGCCAGGTTGGGGCGACGCAGCACGCGAACCGCCGGCCCGCACGGTGCACATAGGGCCGGATCCGACTCGCCCGAAAACAGAACCACCGATGGGCAGCCGGCGGAAGCAATGAGGTGCATGGGACCGGTGTCGTTGCCGATCGCTAGTCTGGCCGAACGCGCAAGACTGGCAAGGTCGCCGAGATCGGTTCGCCCCGTCAGGTCGATGCCCCCCGCCATGCGGATGACGGCCCGCGCAAGCGGCCCCTCGATCGCAGAACCAAGCACCACCGGAACCATACCTCGTGACACCAGTTCCGTCGCCAGCCCAGCATAGCACTGCGCCGGCCAGCGTTTGCCAAGCCGGTGTGCCGAACTGCCGGGCACCAGCAGGGCGAAGGACGCCGGCAAGGCAAACCGGCTCAGATCGCCCGCGGTCCAGGACAGATCCGCGGGCGGCACATTGGAAATTCCAGCCTGCCGGAGCTGGCCCGCCTGACGTTCGAAGTCATGGAGCCTGTTCCGGTCCGGCGCCCGGTCGGGATGAGAACAGCCTGGCGCAATCCCTGACCAGCTCGGCCTCGGGCGTGGGAATAGCCGATAATACCAGCTCGAACGCGCAGAAGTCTGGAGGTCGTAAACGCGCATGAACCCGGCATCGACCAGTTGGCGCCTCAGAGCCCTCCATCGCGGCATGTCCCACCAGGCGGCTCGCTTATCGATCCATACACGATCGAAATATGGTGCCCCACTCAACCAGGCAGCATAGGGCTCCGTGGTCAGCAATGTGATCTCTGCACGGGGATGATACCGCCGGATTGCCGCGAATGGACCCAACGACAGCACAATGTTACCCAGCGCGCCGAGTTTGATTACCAAGATGCGGTCGAGCATCTCAATCGGGTTTAGTGGCGATGACCAGCCATTCGTCGCGCTGTAGCCCGAAACGGACTTCCTGGTCCGGCGGCAGGCGAAAATTCGCGACCCGGAACCCGGCCTCCTCCAATCGGTTGGCAAAATCGAGCCCGTAATAGCGCCGATGATCCGGTGCCGAAAAATGCGCGGTCCGATCCTTGGGGCTGGCAATAGCCGCATTTTCATAGGTTTCGGCGCGGCTGGCGTTGATCGGCACTGTCAGCACTGCGCGGCCCCCAGAACGCAGGATACGGAACAACTCTCGCATCGCGGTTCGATCATCATCAATGTGCTCAAGCACGTGATGTGCGATCACGACATCATAGCTTTCCGCCGTGAAGGGGATGCGGGTGATATCGATGCGATGCGTTACGCCAGATTGATGCAGATCAGCCGTCTCATACAACCTATTCGAGCGCATTTGATACTGTGTCGCCTTTTCCGGCGCGAAATGCAGAATCCGCTTCCCGGAAAGCTTGTCCCCGCCGCCCTCAGTCACCCAGAGATGCATCAGCCGGTGCCGCTCCCGGCTACCGCACGCCAGGCAGCGAGCATCCCAGCGGGGCGGTCGCCCAACACTTATGAACATCCCGTGATAACCGCAAATTGGACAGGTATGGGGCACCGGCCGGCGCAAAAACTGGCTCGGATCCCGCCAAATCGCGCCGGCGAGCCGTCGCGCCATATCCCATGTCCAATATCGCTGCCCGGCCTGCGCCCCCGGCACCCCGCATGAGGCAGGACTCATTGCATCGCCGATCATGCGGGCCGGGATAACAGTGGGCAGTCGGACCCGCAACGGGCAACTCGCCTACACCCGCAGGCGAGCGCGGCACGTAACCGAAAACATTAACAATTCGTTGACAAATGCCTGTCCGGCGGGCAGCCTCTAACGGTAGTAATCCGGTTCTAGCGAGGGTGGGCGTATGGCCAACAAAACATTTACTCAGTCCATTAGCGTCGCGGGTACCTCGAACAGCTTCGCCTGGAACGCGCCGAGCAATTGGATCGGGGGAACACTGCCGGTCGGTGGCGACCGCGTGATCATCGGTCCCGCCACAGCACCCGGCGAGGTTTCGTACGATAATCTTAATACCGGCGGCCCTCTTCTGGCTCTGCAGATATCGGCTGGAGCACCGCTTCTCGACATAGCGTCCGGTATTACCGTAAATCTCTCCGGTCCTCTGATCAATTCCGGGGCGATCGACATTGATGCCGGCGCGCAACTAGCTGCGCTTCGCCTACAGGCCAATGGTAGCATTA
>DATDIC010000458.1:0-3403 GCA_036521275.1 Acetobacteraceae bacterium | reverse complement strand
TGGCGCCGCGCGGGCCGCCGCTGACCGGCGCATCGAGGAACTGCACGCCGCGTTCGGCCAGGCGCGCGTGCAGGGCGCGTACGGTGGCGACGGCGTTGGTGGAGAGATCGAACCAGGCGGCGTGGGGGAGAAAGCCTTGTTCGAGGCCGGCTTCGCCGATGCCGACGGCTTCTACGTCGGCTGGGGTGGGCAGCGACGTGAAGACGAGGTCGCAGGCTTCGGCAACGGCGCGCGGGGTTTCGGCCCAGACGGCACCGCGGGCGAGATGCTGCGATGCGGCTTGGCGGGAGAGGTCGTGCAGGACGAGCTGGTGGCCGGCTTTCTGCAGGTTGGCGGCGATTCCGCTGCCCATCATGCCGAGGCCGATGAAGCTGATTTTCATGACGCTGCGTCCTTCGGACGGGTTCAGCGCGGCAGTTTGCGGCGATGGCGAGGCCTTCTCAAGCGCCCAATGGTGGCCCTGTGGGTCGCGACGAGGTCATCGCCAGTGTGGATCATGGCGGAGCCGGCGAGCGAGGGCCGCTGCGGTGCGGATACGCTGCGAGAGTCGTTATGGCAAGGTTGAACGAGTCAGCGTCAGTATCTGACCTGAACGGTAGATAGGTCGATGCATCTGAAACGGGCAATTGTGCTTGACCGACGGCCTGGCGGCTTTCGAGCGGGGTTTCGGTGTCGTGGATTTGTGCTATGATGCTCGCATGGAGACCGACGAGACGGAGCTTCTGAAGCGATATTCCGAGGCGCGCATTTCGGCGATCGAACTCCGCCGCGCCCTTGGCGGAATCACCTTTGGGGACGTGCTCGCGGAACTCGCCAAGCGCGACCTACCCCTCCGCGCGCGCCAGAAGCTGGCCGTCAGCAACGAATAGCCGCCGCCCGCAGCCTGCTGTTTCCCAAGGATGCATGACCGCGCCGCGCGTTTCCCTGTTTGTGCTGGACACCGGCCCGCTCATCACCTTGGCAGCAGCCGACAGTCTCGATTACCTGCTCTATCCGAATGTCCCGGTGGTCATTCCCGATGCGGTATTTTACAAAGCAACACGCGACGTCGCCCGGCTTGGGGCGCAATCCATTCTCGATTGGGTCAAGGCTCATCACGCGCGTATCGAGATTGCCGTCACCAACGTGTGCATTGGCGCTTTCGCGGGAATGACTGCTTGCCGCGGTAGCGAAGGCATGGATGGCCGGGACAAGCCCGGCCATGACGTTGGTAACGTTCGCGACATCTGTAAACGGCCCGGGCATCGACTCGTTGCGAGATACCGCCCCTTGTGGAAATTCAAGCCGCGATGCGGGCCCGCCGCTTGTCGGGCGTCAGCCAGTCTTCCATCGCGTCCGCGTACCACTCCACGAACTTGATGACGTGGCCTTCGCGGCTTTGGTTGTACGGCCCCGGCTGATAGCCCAAGCTGCTCACGCCCTCCTGGTTGCGCTCGCACAGATCGCGGTCCTGATCGTTGGTCAGCGACCACAGCTCGGCGAGCGTCTTCGTGTCGTAGTCGCGGCCTTCTTCGGCGTCGGCGCTGACCAGCCATTTCGACCGCAGCAGCGTCTTGTCCACGCCCAGGGGAAGCGCCTGGAAGAAGAACGCGTAATCACCCAGCACATGGGCGAACATGCTGGGGAAATGGAACCAGCGCATGGAGCCGATATCGCCGTGCGGGACACGGCCCAGCAGCTTCTTGCAGATCGGCTTGCCATCCATGGTCATGGAGATGGCTTCGCGGCTGAGCGGCATGCGGCCGAGCTGGAAATCCTCGCCGATCGCGCTGCCCGATTTCAGGCCGATGGCTTCGCATTTCTGCGCATGCGCCGTGTAGGTCTCGTCGGCCGCTACGTCGAAGCGCAGAAAGAAGGTGCGGACCAGCTCCGGGTGGCGGGCCGGGCAGTGGTAGCATTCGCGGGAATTCTCGATCACCAGCTTCCAGTTGGCGTTGATGACGATGTCTTCCTGCCAGGCCAGCTTGGCGTTGCCCAGCTCGTGCGGCTCCAGATACGGACCGAGCGTCGAGCTGAATTCCGCGAAGTCAGGCGCGTCGTCGGCCAGGCAGACGAAGATCATGCCGCCGAAGGTCTCCACCGCAACCGGTTTCAGCGCGATGGTGGACGGATCGAACTCCCCGTGCATGCCGCCGGCGTATGTCAGCTTGCCTTTCAGGTTGTAGGTCCATTGATGATAGGGGCAAGCGAGCGAGCGCGCCTTGCCGTGCCCGGGCGGGCAGATGGTGGAGCCGCGATGCCGGCAGGTGTTGAAGAAGGCACCGATCTGGTTGTCGTTGTCGCGCAGCACGATGACGGAGCTGCGGGCGATGGTCAGCACGAGGTATTCGCCGGGCTCTTTCAGTTCGCATTCCAGGCCGGCAAATACCCATCGGCGCTCATAGATGCCCTTCAGGTCCAGCTCGAAGATGGCGGCGTCGGTGTAGAAGGGCTGCGGCAGCGTGAACTGCTTCTGGCGGCCGCGCAGCAGCGACAGCATCTCGGACCCGGTATTCATCCATGCACTCCTGTTTCAGTTGAAACGGCTGACTGGTCGGGCGACCAGGGTACCCAGCCGGCGTTTGTCCGCCACTCCGGCGGCAGGTCGCGGAACCTATCCAGCCCCAGCCACGTCAGGTCCGCGAAATCGCAGCGGCCTTGCGTGACGAGCTGCGCCAGCGCGTGGCCGGAAGCGGGCGACAGGCCGAACCCGACGCTGGACATGGTGGCGACGACCACGTTGGACGGATCTTCCAGCCGATCGAGGATCGGGCGTCCGTCGGGCGTGTTCTCGATCACGCCGGCCCAGCTACGGATGACGCGCACATGCGCCAGGCGCGGGAACATTTCCCGCAACCGCCGCGCCAGGCTGCGCACCACCGGCGAGTTCACCGGGCGCGGCGTGCGGGCATCGACCAGTTCCAGCCATTCATGCGGGCCGCCGCCATAGGCGAGGTTGCCCCGCAGCGTCTGGCGCCCGTACAGCCCGTTGCCGTCGGCGCCGCCATAGCGGACCAGCGGCACCGGTTCGGTGACGATCATCTCGGCGCGGGCGGGCGCCACCGGTACATCCACGCCGACCATGGCGGCGATGCGGTCGGTGTGCGGGCCGGCGGCGATCACCACCGCGTCGCAGCCGAGCACCCCCTGGTTGGTTTCCACCGCAACCGCCTTGCCGCCGCGCACCTGGATGCCGGTGACCGTGGTGTGCTGCATGATGGTGCCGCCGAGGTCCTGGATGGTCCAGGCGTAGGCTTGCACCGTGCGCTGCGGGTTGGCGTGGCCGCCGAACTGCAGCAGCAATCCGCCTTGCACGCCGTCGCCGACCCAGGGGACGAGTTCGCGCAACGATTGCGGGTCCAGGCGCTCGGCTTCGAAGCCCTGCTGTTCCGCCAGATCGACACTGTATTTGATTTGCTCGAAC
>DATDIC010000457.1:0-6756 GCA_036521275.1 Acetobacteraceae bacterium | reverse complement strand
CGCGATCCCTGCTTCGATCGCCGCCCGTACCAGCCGGTAGCCGGGATCGGAGACGACCGGTGTGCCCGCATCGGACACCAGGGCCACGCGCCGCCCGGCCCGCAACGCCGCCAGCACGCCGGGGATCGCGGCGTCCTCGTTATGTTCGTGCAGCGACCGGGTCCGCGCCCGCACGCCCAGCGCGCCCAGCAGCCGGGCGGTGTGCCGCGTGTCCTCGCACAGCACCAGGTCGGCCGATGCCAATGTCGTGCGCGCCCGCGTAGAGATATCATCGAGGTTGCCGATCGGCGTGGAAACAAGCACAAGACCAGCTCGATCCTGGTCCGATGCGTTGTCTTCGGGAGATGCGGCACATGCTTCGTCGGACATTCCTGCTCCTGGCCGGAACCGCGGGACTGGCGGGTTGTACTGGCTATCCGCCGCCCGGCGCGCATTACGGCGCGTCCAGCCTGGCGCCGGGACAAAGCGCCGGTCAACGCGCCGGGGGCAAGGTGGCCATCCTTCTGCCGCTCAGCGGGCCGCATGCGGAGCTAGGCCTGCCGTTGCAGCAGGCGGCGCAGCTCGCGCTGCAACAGCCGGGCTCGCCGGTACTGATCTCGCAGGACACTGCGGGATCGCCCGAAGGTGCCGCGCAGGCGGCCCGCACCGTGCTGGCCGGCGGCGCGAGCATGATCCTGGGGCCGCTGACCGCATCCGAGGTCGCCGCTGCTGCGCCGATTGCCCGCGGCGCCCAGGTGCCCATGCTGGCATTTTCCAACGATCCGGCCATTGCTCAGGCCGGCGTATGGCCGCTCGGCATCACGCCCGGCCAGCAGGTTCGCCGGCTGGTTGGGGCGGGCCAGCAGGCAGGGAAATCCCGATGGGCGGCCTTGCTGCCGGACAACGACTTCGGCCACGCGATGGGATCGGCGCTCAGCCAGGCCGCGACGGCAGCAGGGCTGGAACCCCCGAGTATCCATTTCCACGGCAGCGGCATGGGGCCGATCAGCCAGGCGGTGCGAGAACTGTCCGACTATGACGCCCGTTGGGCGCCGATCCAGAGCCAGATTCGCGCAGCCCGGGCGGAGGGAACGTCGGAAGGAAGGCGCCGCGCGCAGCAATTGTCCGGATCGGTGTTGCCGCCGCCACCGTTTGACGCGCTGCTGCTCGCCGATACGGGCGAGGCGCTGACCGAGATGGCGGCCGTGCTGCCGTACTACTTCGTCACCCAGCCGGCGGTGCGATACATGGGACCGTCGCTTTGGGGGGATCCGCGCAGCGGTGCCGGCCAGTTTCGCGGCGCGTGGTATGCGGCACCGGACCCGGCGGCGCGGGCCAATTTCGTTTCCGCCTATAGCGCACGCTACGGTGGGCCGCCGCCGAGCGTTGCCGACATTGCGTTCGACGCCGCCTCTATCGCCCGGGTCACCGCAACCAGCGGCGTGTCGCTGACAAATCCGGCCGGCTTCACCGGCGCGGACGGTTGGCTGGCGCTGCTGCCCGACGGCCAGGTGCACCGCGGGCTGGCCGTGTTCCAGGTCGGCCCCGGTGGCGGAGAGGTTATCCAGCCCGCGCCGACCGGGGCATCCGGCGCGTAGTAACGGAAGAAACAATCAGGTACGGCGATGCGGGCGAAGCTCCGCGGCGGTCCCGAGCCTGTCACGGCGAGGTCACATGGGCGGCGTCAGCCCGTTCTTCCCTACCGAGACATTGGTGGCTGTCAGCGTACCACTGGAACTTTTTTGCGCCGTGATGATGACGTGTGACCCGGGTGTGAGCATGTCACGTGTTCCAGGCTCGTATGTAATGATCGGCGCGTTGGGGGGTACCACCAGCTTCTTCTCGCCGCCTTTGTACTCCACTGTAAGCGTACGTCCGTTGGTGCCGACGACATTGGTAGCGGTGCCGTTGGTCATGCTGCTCTGCGGTCGCAGGTCCCACGGACGGCTACCCTCCCCGACGCCACGCCTGCTTTCGGGAAATACCTGCACTTCCAGCGCGCGCAACGTGCCGTCGGGCTGCGAGACAGCCGCGGTACCGATGTAAGTCCCCGATTTGATATCGGATATCTGCGCCGGGACAATCTCCGTGACGGGAAGCTTCTGAGGCAAGCTGATGGAGAGCTTGTCGCCGTCGCGGGATGTTACCTGCAGCAACGTGGCATTGACCGCATCGACGGTTCCCCGGATGCGTACAGTCTGGGGCGACTGGGCGACGGCATAACTCGCCACCAGGCAACAGAAACCGCTCATCATCAAACTGCGACGAAGCATGCCTTTTCCTCCGACCTTTCGAAATAAGGCAGACGTCAGTGGTGCGGCGTTATTCCAGATGAATGGGCCATGGCCTCACACGAAGTCGCGCGCGCGCTCCAGATCCTCCGCCACGCCGGGATGGGAGATCAGCAGCACCTCGTCAAACCCCATCTGTTCGATCCGCTTCATTCGCCGGCGAGCCTCGGCGGGGGGGCAGATCAGCGATACGTGCGCCAGTTTGGCCAGTTCGGCGGATTCCGGGCGTTCGCCGAGATCGACGGCGACGTTGGCAAGCACCGCATTGGTGCCGCCGGCATCGCGATAAAGCTGCATTCCCGTTTCCAGATCCTCCCAGCTACTGAATCGGCCTGACGGGGTCCAGCCCTGGCATTCCTTTGCCGCGTAGCCGATCCAGCGCGGACTGCGCCAGGCGCCGAGCAGGATCGGCGGCCCGCCTTCGCATCCAGGCCATGGCGACAGGGTGCCACCATTCACTGACTCGCCGCGCCAGGTCCGCCGCATGGTTTCCAGCGATTGCATCAGCGTGCGGAACCGGTGGTCGTAATCGGCGCCGAGCAACTCGAAATCCGCGCGCGTGGAGCCGCTGCCGACACCAAGGCGCAACCGGTTGCCGGACAATGCCTGCACTGACTGGACGCGATGGGCCAGTTCGATCGGGTTGCGCAGCGGGACTTGCAGCACGGCTATGCCCAGTTCCACGCGCTGCGTCACGGGGGCGATCGCCGCCAGCGCCGTAAGCGGGTCCAGTGTGGCATGCCCGCGGCCCAGCGCATCGCCCACCCAGATGCCCGGAAACCCGCTTGCTTCCAGCCGGCGAGCGTAGTCGGCCATCCATCCGGCCAGCTCGCTGGTCGTTTGCGCTCCGGGCGTGAGCCGTATCATGCCGCTCACTCTCATGTCTCACCTCGGGTTGCCGCGTTGCAGGCTAACGTGCGCGATTCGCCGGCGCCAGATTGGGGTGCGCGATAGGGGGCAGTGAAGCAAGCCATCGCAGTTCTGCGCCGTTGCCCCGCCGGCCAAGGCAGGAACCGCGGGCCGGGGGACATGCAGGCTGGCTTCGGGGCGGGTTTGCTCCTATCTGATCGCCGACCCCCGACCCCTCTGGCCCAATCTGCATGCCCGACACGCCGATCGACCATATCCGCAATTTCGCGATCATCGCGCATATCGACCATGGGAAGTCCACCCTGGCCGATCGGCTGATCCAGGCCACCGGTGCGCTGACCGATCGCGAGATGACGCACCAGGTGCTCGACAGCATGGAGCTGGAGCGCGAGCGCGGGATTACCATCAAGGCGCAGACGGTTCGCCTGACCTACCCGGCCAGAAACGGGCAGGTCTACGAGCTGAACCTGATGGACACCCCCGGCCACGTCGACTTCGCCTACGAGGTCAGCCGCAGCCTGGCCGCCTGCGAGGGCTCGCTGCTGGTGGTCGATGCCAGTCAGGGGGTGGAGGCGCAGACCCTGGCCAATGTGTACCAGGCGATCGAGGCGGGGCACGAGATCGTGCCGGTGCTGAACAAGATCGACCTGCCCGCCGCCGAGCCGGAGCGGGTGAAGCAGCAGATCGAGGACGTGATCGGGCTGGACGCCACCGACGCGGTGGAGATCAGTGCCAAGACCGGGCTGAACATCGAAGCGGTGCTGGAGGCGCTGATCCACCGGCTGCCGCCCCCCAAGGGCGACGGCGCCGCGCCGTTGAAGGCGCTGCTGGTGGATAGCTGGTACGACCAGTATCTCGGCGTGGTGATCCTGGTGCGCGTGAAGGACGGGCGGCTGAAACGCGGCCAGAAGGTCCGCATGATGTCCACCGGGGCCGTGCATGCGGTGGAGCAGGTGGGTGTGTTCACCCCCAAGATGGTGCCGAGCGACGATCTGGGGCCCGGCGAGATCGGCTATATCACCGCCTCTATCAAGACGGTGGCGGATTGCTCCATCGGCGATACGATCACCGATGACCGCCAGCCGACCGCCAGCCCGTTGCCGGGATTCAAGCCGTCCGTGCCGGTGGTTTGGTGCGGGCTGTATCCGGTGGATGCGGACGATTTCGAGAAGCTGCGCGACAGCCTGGCCAAGCTGCGGCTGAACGACGCCAGCTTTCATTACGAGCCGGAGACCTCGGCCGCGCTGGGGTTCGGATTTCGCTGTGGCTTCCTGGGGCTGCTGCACCTGGAGATCATCCAGGAGCGGTTGACGCGGGAATTCGACCTCGATCTGATCGCCACCGCGCCGTCCGTGGTGTATCGCGTGCATCGCACCAACGGGCAGGTGCAGGAGCTGCACAATCCGGTCGATATGCCGGACGGCAGCGTGATCGACCACATCGAGGAACCGTGGATCCGCGCCACCATCATGGTGCCGGACGATTATCTGGGAGCGGTGCTGCATCTCTGCACCGACCGCCGCGGCGAGCAGATCGACCTGACCTATGTCGGCAACCGCGCCATGGTGGTGTACCGGCTGCCGCTGAACGAGGTGGTGTTCGATTTCTACGACCGGCTGAAATCGGTGTCGCGCGGCTACGCCAGCTTCGATTACCAGATGGATGGTTACGCGCTGGGCGATCTGGTGCGCATTTCCATTTTGGTGAACGGCGACGCGGTGGATGCGTTGAGTTTCATTGCGCACCGCAACGCGGCGGAGGCGCGCGGCCGGGCGATCTGCGCGCGGCTGAAGGAGCTGATCCCCCGCCAGTTGTTCAAGATCGCGGTGCAGGCGGCGATCGGCGGACGGGTGATTGCGCGCGAGACGATCAGCGCGCTGTCGAAGGACGTGACGGCGACGTGCTACGGCGGCGACATCACGCGCAAGCGCAAGCTGCTGGAGAAGCAGAAAGAGGGCAAGAAGCGGATGCGCCAGTTCGGCAAGGTGGAGATCCCGCAATCGGCGTTCCTGGCGGCGCTGAAGATGGACGCATGAGGGTGCCGGTTGGTATAGGTCCGGCTTGCCGGAGGGATGGCCGAGCGGTTTAAGGCGCACGCTTGGAAAGCGTGTGTACGTGCAAGCGTACCGTGGGTTCGAATCCCACTCCCTCCGCCAGTTAGCAGATGGACCCACAAGCCCCTGATACTGCAAGGGAATTTAAGTTGCAATTCCGGACTGCCCCCACCGGTGCCCCCACTGATACTACCCCACCGGCCATCACTGACCGCGACCGCCAGTCACCGCGAACAATTCCGCCGCTACGATCAGCCGATCCGTGGGATGCTGCTCGCAATAACGATCAATCCACGCCCAGACACCTTCAGCATCGGTATCAGCTATAGGATCAAGCTTCCCCTCGGTCGCGTCGGCCTCTCCCGCTAAAAACCCCAGAACCCATTGCTGGCCCGCACCGCCGCCGCCATAGGGGTCACGCCGCTCCTGCAACCACTCTCCGCACGATGCCACTCCGCTGCCCGCATACTTGAACGCCATTGCGCCGTTTGACAGCAGCAACAACAGGACGGCGGCAGCTAGGAGCGGGCGTATCGAGACTGGCATTGGCATTCCCCTTCGGACAGGTCGGGACTGACACGCGCCCCGAATGTCACGCGAGAGTGATCGGGTGTCGAGATAATTCCGCCCGAGATACCGCTGTATGAGCGTCCATTCTCAACCCGATTGCGAGGTTTTCCGCAGTTGCTCTAGGGGGGAACGAAATCACCCCTCAAAACGCCCTCTAGGAAGCCTCTACAGGCCCCTGTGGGGCGGGGGGCTACTACCCTACCACCCCCACGGCTTACGGCCGCTGGCGGTGCCTCCCTGTAAAAGGGGGGTCCCGGAGGGCGGCCTTTCTCTAGGGGTTCAAAATTAGTGTCAACGGGGGTCCCGGGGGGTTCCTGAACGGGTCCCGGGGGTCCTTTTAGGGGACCCGTTCCGCTGCTGCACCGGGGGGCCTCGCTGCTGCTTCAAGCCGGGGTTGGAATAATAACAACAATCCCTTTAGCCGGTTTTGCGAACCGGACCATGCGAACCCCACCCCCCTCATGACTTGACAAGCCGTTCTAGTCGGGCGCGGGCGCGCGTTCGCAGCAGCCGTCATACAAGCCGCAACGCAGCATGCCTCAGCATAGCGAATGCAGCGATGCACGATGCAGCAGTGTCAGCAGCAGTGACCGTGCCAGCGGGCGTGGATTGACCGTGAACCGCCACCGACCGTTTCCGGTCCGCAAGTGCTTATACGGAAAACCTATCTGGAATTCGGCGCTGTCGCCCTACTGATTGCGTGTGCGAAAATGACCAATCTGCATATTCGGAAAACAGTTGATTATCGAATGGGGCGACGGTATGGTTCGCCTATCCAAATGGAGCGGAGCAGCGAACCATGGCGGCCAAGGAACAGACCAAACGGGCGGCGATGTATTTGCGCGTCAGCACGGATGGGCAGACCACCATGAACCAACGGCGCGTTCTTGAAGCGGTAGCCGAACGGCGGGGGTGGCTGCTGGTGAAGACTTATGAGGATCAGGGGATCAGTGGTGCCAAGGGCCGGGACCGGCGGCCGGGGTTCGATGCCA
>DATDIC010000456.1:0-2757 GCA_036521275.1 Acetobacteraceae bacterium | reverse complement strand
ACCGCCACCACCGCGTGGTAGGGCGGAAAGGTCACCAGCGCCGTAGCCTCGGCAATTCCGGAGCCCATCGGACTGTCGCTGCTGGTCAGTGGTGTGGCTGCGGTTACGTTCGTGCGTCGCCGCTTCCGGCGCAGCCGGTCTGCCTGACCGGGTTCCGGCGCAGCCCCGGTGACTGACTGAAAGCGCATCGCCGGCCGCATCTGCTATACTCCGTCGCATCACGACCGACTCCGGAGTGCCGATGCGACGCCTTCAATCGATCCTCGTTCTTCTCGCCCTGCTGTGCGCGGCCGATGCCTCGACATCGCATGCCCGCACCGTCCTCGCCGCCGTGCCGATCAGCCGCATGGACCTGCATCGGTGGCGCGAACGCTTCGACGCCAAGCAGGCGGAACTGCGCAATCGCCACCCCACTCTGGTGTTCTACGGTGACTCCATCACCCAGGACTGGGAACGTCACGGCCCGCCGCCCTGGATGGATTTTTCCCCCGTGTGGCAGCGCTTCTACGGCGACCGCAACGCGGTAAATCTCGGCTTCATCGGGGACACCACCGCCAGCCTGCTATGGCGTATCAACCATGGCGAAACGACGGGCATCGCCCCGAAGGTCGCTGTGATCCTGATCGGCGCCAACAATCTCGGGCACCTGCACTGGTCGGCCGATGACACGGTGCTCGGCATTGACGCCATCGTGAGTGAGCTGCGCCACCGGCTGCCCACCACCAAACTGCTGTTGCTCGGCATCCTGCCGTCGGAGCGCTCGGACTGGGCGACCGAGACGACACTCGCGGTGAATCGCAGACTGGCGCAGGAATATCCCCATGGCGGCGAGGTGACCTTTCTCGATGTCGGCCATGTCTTCATGCGGGGAGGAAAACTGGATCGCGACCTGTTTCTCGATCCCAGGAAGACCCCGCCAGAGCAATCGCTGCATCCCACGGCACAGGGGCAGGCGTTGATGGCGCAGGCGATGGAGCCAACCCTTGCGGCGCTGCTGGGCGACCGCGTGCATCAATAGGAGGAAAATGCGATGGCCAAGGGTTACTGGATTGCCAGCGTCGATGTGACCGATCCCGAAGGCTACAAGGAGTATGTCGCCGCCAACGCCGCCGCGTTTCGCAAATACGACGCGCGCTTCATCGTGCGCGGCGGGCGGTTCGAGGTGCCGGAGGGCACCGCGCGATCACGCAACATCGTGCTGGAGTTCAAGGACTACAACACCGCATTGGCATGCTACCGCTCTTCGGAATATGCCGCGGCGAAGGCGCTGCGTGATGGCTGCTCCGAAGCAAACCTGATCATCATCGAGGGCTACGACGCTTGATTCCCCGCTATGAAAGCGCCACGCCGTCCGTCATCTCCCGGTTTCGTTACAGGCTGAACGTCGAAGTTGGTTGAAACCGGCTCGCAGGCGCCGGCGCGATCGTCTATGTCAGCCCCTTGTTCAATGGAGGTCCTCGTGGGTCGTTCCTCGATGAGCGTGCTGACGATTGCCGGGGCTCTCCTGGTGATTCTCGGCTTGATCGCGTTCGCGGTTCCTGAATTTACCACCCAACATACCAAGGATGTAGCCAAGGTTGGTGACCTGAAGCTGCAGACCACGGAACACACGTCGTATTTTATCCCGCCGCTCGTCAGCGGAGGCGCCGTGGTTCTCGGGGTCGTGCTGATCGGCGCGGGCTTCTATCAGAGGCGTTGAGTCCAGGTTCAAGCCGCAGTCTCGCGGCAACCATCACCCTGCCGGTTGATCAGCTGCGCGGCTCGACCCCACTGCGTGGGAGAGAGATCACAACGCCGGCGGCATCGCCTGCATGTCCTTGGGCCACACCGTGTGCGCGTTGCCCTGGTTCCATTCCGTCAGGATCAGCGCCGCGTATTTGTTGAGCCCGGTCGCATCGAACGCCACCCGCTTGCCGGGAAGCGGCAAGCCGGTGAATTCGCCGGCGGCTAGGGCATCGCGGATCTTCGTGCTGTCGCGGCTGGCCGCTTTTTCCAGCGCCTGCCGCAGGATGATTCCGGCGGCGTAGCCCAGGCCAAGCTGTTCGTTGTTCGGCGGATAGGGCGCGTCGGCGTGTGCCTGTTTGTACATCGCGACCAGCGGTCCCTCGCCCGGCACCGGCAGGTCCCAGTTCCAGCTCCACGGCATGAACACCTGGTCGGCCGCGGCCCCCATCGTCTTGCCGGCGGAATCCGACGACACGCCGCCCGCGGCCACCACCGGCGTCTTGACCCCAAGCCCGCGCAGCGTGCGCAGGATCAGCACCGCGTCGTCGAGGAATGCGCTGAGGAATACCACATCCGGTTTCTTTTGCAGGATCGGCGAGACCACCACCGACGGATCGCTCAAATTGCCCTGGAAATCGACATGAGACACGATCGGCAGGCCGATGCGCTGCGCCTCCAGCGGGAGTGCCTTCGACACCGATACGCTCACTGCATCCGGCCCCATGAAGATGGCGCCCGATGCCGGCGGCTTGCCATTTTGCGCCTTCAGCATGTCGAACACCGAATCCATAGCAAAATTCCAGATCACGCTGCCGGGCGTGGTGAGCTTGAAGGTGTATTTCATGCCGCGTTTGGTCAGCGGATCGGCGTAGGACGTCGTGACGATCGGCACGCGAGCCTTCTCTGCCTCCACCTGCGCAGCCATGGTGATGGCGCTGGTGGTGGCGCCGTACAAGGCCACCGCGCCGTCTTGATCCAGGATGCGTCGCGTCACGCTGGCGCCCTGCGTCGGATTCTCCGTCGTGGTGTCCG